>JAGREQ010000070.1 GCA_020446465.1 Novosphingobium sp.
CTGCCCATTGTCGGGATTCTGATTGGCCTGTTCTGGACATGTGCGCGAATGTTTCGACAGGCTGGGGACAATGCGGATATCTTTTGCTTGACGACAGACGGCTTCAGATTCGCTGCAATGCAAAAGCCCTGTTCAGCGACGGACAATTCAGGCAGAGCGCAGTTCTTCCCACAATCCACAAGCCAACAGACTCCATCATCCTATATATAATTATATTATTATTTTGATTGGACCTCCTCGATGCCCGGAATTCTCCTTGAAACCCTGAAAGGGCGCAATGTCACGCCCCGGCCAATCTGGTTGATGCGCCAGGCTGGGCGTTATCTGCCCGAATATCGCGAATTGCGGGCGCAGAAGGGCGGATTTCTGGAACTCGCCTATGATAGCGAAGCCGCTGCGGAGATCACCTTGCAACCGATCCGGCGGTTCGGGTTCGATGGCGCAATCCTGTTTTCAGACATTCTGGTCATTCCGCAGGCGCTGGGTCAGGATCTGTGGTTCGAGGCGGGAGAGGGACCTCGGCTTGCGCCAGCGCTGGTGGACGGCGCCTGGTCTGCCCTTGAAAGCGTGCCGAAGATTCTCGACCCCATTTTTGAAACCGTGCGTTTGAGCCGTGCGCAACTGGACAACGAAACGACGATGCTGGGCTTTGCCGGTTCGCCCTGGACAGTGGCGACTTACATGGTGGCAGGCGAAGGGTCCAAGGATCAGGCCCCGGCGCGGGAACTTTCCTATCGCGACCCGGCAGCCTTTGCATCGCTGATCGAGGCGATTGAAAGCGCAACACTGGATTACCTTGTCAAACAGATCGATGCCGGGGTTGAAGCCGTGCAATTGTTCGATAGCTGGGCAGGCAGTCTCTCGCCCGATAGCTATGAACGGTGGGTTATCGCCCCGACCGCGCGACTGGTGGCAAAACTGCATGACTTGCGGCCCGATGTCCCGGTTATCGGATTTCCGAAAGGATCGGGTGAAAAACTGCCTGCTTACGTGCGCGAAACCGGGGTCGATGCAGTTGGAGTTGATGAAACGATCGATCCCATCTGGGCGGCGAAAAATCTGCCTGCGGGCATACCAGTGCAGGGTAACCTCGATCCGCTCTTGCTGTTAAGCGGAGGGGATGCGTTGAATAAGGGCGCGGAGAAGATTCTTGAAGCCTTTGCCGATCGTCCGCATGTTTTCAATCTTGGCCATGGAATTGGCCAGCACACGCCGATCAGCCATGTCGAATCGCTGCTGGCGACAGTAAGGGCATGGCGGGCCTGAGTTTTGGGATGACGGCGCGCGTCATTGGGCGTAGATGGCTCTCATGCACGAATATCTTGCAACGATCTATTACTGGCTGAAAGCGGCTCACATCCTGTTTGTGATCTTCTGGATGGCCGGGCTTTTCATGTTGCCGCGCCAGCTCGTTTACATGCACGCCAGTGCGCCGGGTTCCGAAGAGGAAGCGCTCTGGGCCAGGCGTTCGCGCCAGCTGGGCAAGGTCATACTTGCCCCCAGCCTTGTGATTGTCTGGGTGGTCGGTCTGCTTCTGGCCATGACAATCGGCGCATGGGATCAGGGGTGGTTTCACGCAAAGCTGCTGCTGGTCGTCCTGTTGAGCGGTTATCACGGCTGGATGACGGGCCTTGCCAGAAAAATGGGTGAGGGCGCCCGTCCGCTGAGTGAAAAGCAGTTGCGAATTGTGAACGAGATTCCCGGAATCGTTGCCGCGCTTGTGGTTGTTCTGGTGGTCGTCAAACCGTTCTGAGGCCAGCGCTTCACAATCTGGCAAAATTGGCGCCTGCCAGGGCTTGCATGAAATCAACTCGTATACGTTTTTGCGAATTGACTGGCCTGGCGGCTGGTCCTATCTGCCTATGCACATTTCCGGTATCGCCGCAGCGACGATGCGGCGGGGTCTGCTTTCCCCAAGCCCGATGACCAGCCGGCCATTCAAAAAATCTCGGAAACACCGATTATGCATCTGAAAGAACTCAAGAAAAAAGCTCCAGCCGAGCTGGTAGAAATGGCCGAGGATCTGGGCGTTGAAGGCGCATCGACCATGCGGCGGCAAGATCTCATGTTCGGTATTCTCAAGGAGATGGCCGAAGAGGGCGAGGAAATCCTCGGAATCGGCACGATTGAGGTGCTGTCTGACGGTTTTGGATTCCTGCGTTCTCCCGAAGCCAACTACCTTGCGGGGCCGGACGATATCTATGTTTCGCCCAATCAGGTTCGCAAATGGGGTTTGCGGACGGGTGACACGGTGGAAGGCGAGATTCGCGCTCCGCGCGATGGTGAACGCTATTTTGCCCTCACAAGGCTCACCAGTGTCAATTTCGACGATCCCGATGCCGTGCGTCACCGGACCAACTTTGACAACCTGACGCCGCTCTATCCGGACGAGAAGCTGGTTCTCGATACGGTGGACCCAACGGTCAAGGACAAGTCGGCGCGGGTCATTGATATCATCGCCCCTCAGGGCAAGGGTCAGCGCGCGCTGATTGTTGCTCCGCCACGCACGGGTAAAACGGTTCTTCTGCAGAACATCGCCAAAGCAATTACCGACAATCACCCGGAAGTTTTCCTGATCGTTCTGCTGGTTGATGAACGTCCGGAAGAAGTCACCGATATGCAGCGCAGCGTGAAGGGCGAGGTCATTTCCTCAACTTTTGACGAACCTGCACAGCGCCACGTTCAAGTAGCTGAAATGGTTATTGAAAAGGCAAAACGCCTGGTCGAGCACAAGAAGGATGTGGTCATTCTGCTCGATTCAATTACCCGCCTGGGCCGTGCCTACAACACCGTGGTTCCCAGTTCGGGCAAGGTGCTGACGGGTGGTGTCGATGCCAATGCCCTGCAGCGCCCCAAACGCTTCTTCGGTGCGGCCCGCAATATCGAGGAGGGCGGTTCGCTTTCCATCATTGCAACGGCGCTGATCGATACCGGCAGCCGCATGGACGAAGTGATCTTTGAAGAGTTCAAGGGCACCGGCAACAGCGAAATCGTTCTCGATCGCAAGGTTGCGGACAAACGTATCTTCCCGTCGCTGGACGTCGGAAAATCCGGCACACGCAAGGAAGAATTGCTGGTCGGCAAGGATCAGCTCTCCAAGATGTGGGTGCTTCGCCGTATTCTCATGCAGATGGGCACGGTCGATGCGATGGAGTTCCTTCTCGACAAGATGAAGGATTCCAAGACGAACGAGGATTTCTTCGCGACAATGAACCAGTAAGCCCTGCTTTCCGGTCAGGCGATGGCGCGGAATGTGTCCGCGCGGGCCACCTGCCAGAAACGTGCATACTGGGTGCCGTCCGCCGCATCGAGAAGTTCGCCTTCCTGTAGAAAGCGATAGACCCGGTCTATTGTATCGGACCGAACGGCGTTGCGGTGTTCAGAGATATGGTGCGGCCCGATTTGCCAGGGGTTTTCAAGACCCATGGACGTGACGATCTGCCTCAGGCCTTCCATCGTCTGGCGCTGGAACCGGGCAACACGCTGTGCCTTGTCCTCAACCGAAATGCCGCGCTGGCGGGCAGGGTTCTGTGTGGCGATTCCGGTCGGGCAAGTGCCTGTGTGGCATCGCATGGATTGCACGCAGCCTAGCGCAAACATGAAGGCGCGCGCGGCATTGCACCAGTCTGCCCCTAGACCAAAGTTCATGGCCATTTGTGCGCCTGAGTGAATCTTGCCGGCTGCTGCAAGTTTTATTTCCGGTTTCAAGCCGCATCCGACGAGCGCATTGCGGGCAAGGATCATGCCTTCGCGTAGCGGCATTCCCATGCGGTTTGACAGTTCCACAGGCGCTGCGCCCGTGCCGCCTTCGGCACCGTCAACCACCATATAATCAAGGCGAATACCGGTTTCGCACATGGCTTTCATGACTGCGAATATCTCATGCGGCTGGCCCACACAGAACTTTATTCCCACAGGTTTTCCACCTGACAGATCACGCAACCGCGCGGCCCATTCGACGAGTTCAAGCGGGGTGGAAAATGCCGAATGGGCGGCAGGTGAAATGCAATCCTCTCCGGCAGGAATGCCACGCGTAGCCGCTATTTCCTTACTGACTTTTGCGCCGGGCAGAACGCCGCCATGGCCGGGCTTGGCCCCCTGACTGAGCTTGATCTCAATCATCTTCACCTGATCATTTTGTGCCTCATCGGTAAATCGATCACTGCAAAATGATCCATTCTGGTTCCTGCACCCGAAGTATCCGCTGCCCAGTTCCCAGACAAGATCTCCACCATGATGCCTGTGGTAAGGGGAAAGGCCACCTTCGCCCGTATCATGGTAAAAGCCACCCATGGCCGCGCCCTTGTTAAGCGCAAGGATCGCATTGGCGGATAGCGAGCCAAAGCTCATTGCAGAAATGTTCAGCAGTGCCGGTGCGTAAGGCTTGCCGCATTGCGAACTGCCGACAGTGGGGCGCCAGGCTTCAGGCACTGTGGCATTGGGTGCCATTGAATGACCAAGCCATTCATATTCATCGGAATAGACATCCAGCTCTGTGCCAAAAGGGTGGGCGTCAAGCTCACCTTTTGCACGGGCGTAGATAAGGCTGCGTTCGTCATGGTTGAACGGGCGCCCTTCCAGATCGCTTTCAAACAGGTAAGAGCGCAGATATGGCCGTAGCTCCTCTATCCCCCAGCGCACCCGCGCCAAAAGGGGATAGTTGCGGCGGAGCGAATGGCGTAGCTGGAAGTAATCCCAAACCGCAATGGCCAGCAGCGGGACCAGCACGACAAGCGCCCAGCGCGCCGGTGGCCAGAATAGGCAGCCGATGGCCGCTACAACAAGGAGGGCGGGCAATGTTATGCGGGGCATCGCCCGCTCCATGATCGGCGCGCGTCCAAACCGCTGCCTCCTTCAGAGAAGGTTTTGGGCGAAGAACTGTTCGGTGCGTGAATCCGCAAGCTGTGCGCCCGCCTCATCGCGGCGATTTCCCGAACTGGCTGCAAAACCATGATCCAGCCCCTGGTAATCGTGCAATGTAACGCGCGGATGGCTATCCAGCCCGTCATGCATGACTTTTTGCGCTTCGGGTGAAACAAAGCCATCTGCCGTCGGGATATGCAGCATAAGCGGATTGGCGATGGCTTTTGCCTCGTTCAACATCTGGTCGATCATAACGCCATAATAGCCGACGCTGGCGTCAATATCCGTGCGCGCCGCTGCCAGATAAGCCATGCGGCCACCCAGACAGAACCCGACCAGTCCTACTTTTGCTACCTTCTGTTCGTTACGAATCCAGTGAATCAGCGCCTCGATGTCCTGAACGCCAAGGTCAGCATCGTATTGGCCAAAATAGCCAAAGGCTTCCTGCAATTCGGCTTCGATGTCGGGGTTCAGTTCCACGCCCGGCGCAAAACGCCAGAAAATATCGGGAGCGGCAGCCAGGTATCCAAGCGATGCCCAGTGGTCGCACTTGGCCCGGATACCAGGATTGACGCCGAAAATTTCGGGAACGACGATGATCGCAGCTTTTGGCGTTCCGGTTGGTCGCGCGACATAGACGGGAATTTCTCCATCCTTATCGAGCGCGGGAACCTGTGCGGTTTCAGACATTTGTGCATCTCCTTGCGATGAATGATATAACCTAGGCCCAGCAGATGGACTTTGCCAAGTCCATGTGACAATTTCGGCACTTGTGGTTGTTGCAATGGACATGACCACCCGCGGGAGCGTTGGTATGAAAGTGAATGTAGAAGTTGATTGCACGCCTGACGAAGCCCGGCGCTTTCTTGGCTTGCCTGACGTAACGCCATTGAATGAAGCCTACGTTGAGAATCTCAAAAAGGCGATGAGCGGGGCCACCAGCATTGAACAGATGCAGGAGCTTGTGAAGAGCTTTGCGCCGATGGGACAGTTCGGGATGGCCTTGTTCCAGAACATTCTTGACGGTAGCACTGTCTTTGCAGAGAGCGCTGGAGTGAAGAAAAAGGGCTAAAGCGCCGGCTGGACCACAGGCGGCGCATCAGGAACAGCGTTTCACATGGATACGATTTTTGCGCTTTCCAGCGGTCGTCCGCCTGCAGGGATAGCAGTTATCAGGGTGAGCGGTGCGAACGCGGGCACCGCGCTGCAGGCCCTGGCTGGACCTTTGCCACCGCCACGCAAGGCCGTGGTCCGCCATCTGTTTGCAGCCGATGGGCTTATTCTTGATCAGGCGATGGTCCTCTGGCTTCCGGGACCGCATACCGTGACGGGTGAAGATATTGCCGAATTGCACCTTCATGGGGGTAGGGCTGTTGTTGCGGGGGTCGAGTCGGCGCTTGCGGCGGTTGAAGCATTGCGTCCCGCCGTCGCAGGGGAGTTTACGCGCCGGGCGTTCCTCAACGGGCGGATCGACCTTGCGCAGGCAGAAGGGCTGGCCGATCTACTTGCTGCTGAAACGGAGATTCAGCGTCGTTGCGCGATGGCAATGGCAGAGGGTGAATTTTCCGTTCTGGTTTCGCATTGGCAAGAGGAATTGCTCCTGCTGTCTGCCAGCATTGAGGCCGTTCTCGACTTTTCGGATGAGGACGATGTGGCTGCGTTACCTGCAGCCTTTGGCGATCGCCTTGCTGATTTGTCGGCTGACCTTGAAGGATGGTTGAAGAAACCCGGTGCGGAAAAGTTGAAGGACGGGTTCCGCGTTGTCCTTTCTGGTCCGCCCAATGTCGGAAAGTCGACACTGTTTAACGCTCTGGTCGGGGAAGAGGCTGCCATTACTTCTCCACTGGCAGGCACCACGCGCGATGTTTTGTCTGCAAGTGTCGCGCTGGAGGGTATCCCGTTTCAGTTCATCGACACTGCCGGTCTGCACGCGGCACCGCGCGATGTGGTCGAGGAAATAGGTATTGCACGCGCGCAAAAAGTCGTTGGCGATGCCGATGTTGTGTTGTGGCTGGGCGAGGAAGGGCAGGGTCCTTCGGAAAGTTGGGAAGTGGCCGCACGGGCTGACTGCGACGACTTTGTCGCAAAGCCATCGGCTCGACACACTGTTTCCGCGCAGTCGGGGCTTGGCGTCGATCATTTGCGGCAGGATCTGGTTGCACACGCGAGGCAGGTTTTGCCCAAACCGGGCGATGCGGCTCTTAGTTCGTGGCAAAAGCAATGTTTGCGGGACGCGTCGGACATGCTCTGTGCCGCGAAAACTGAACATGATCCGTTACTGATTTCGGAGCGTTTACGGCTTGCAAGGGCCGCCTTTGATAGGCTGACGGGGCGCGCGGGAACCGAAGACATGCTCGATGCGCTGTTCGGAAGATTCTGCATCGGCAAATGATGCCTATGAGGCGAGATGCGGCGCTTCGTCGCAATTGTTTCACGTGAAACACGCATCACCTTTGACCTTTCTGCCGTCAATCGGGTAGGTGAAATCCATGAGCTACTTTGATGTCGTAGTTGTGGGTGGCGGTCACGCCGGGTGTGAGGCTGCGGCGGTTGCCGCGCGCATGGGTGCGCGTGTCGCACTGGTTACCTTCAACCGCGATGCGATTGGTGCGATGAGTTGTAACCCGGCCATTGGCGGTCTGGGCAAGGGCCACCTTGTTCGTGAAGTCGACGCATTTGACGGGTTGATCGGGCGTGCGGCTGATGCAGCGGCCATTCATTACAGGATGCTCAACCGCTCCAAGGGATCGGCGGTCTGGGGCCCGCGCATACAGGCTGATCGCGTGTTGTTCAAGAATGCCGTTCAGAAAATGCTGAAAGAGCAGGGCGACCTTACTGTCATTGAGGGAGAAGCCGCGGCGCTCCGTTTTGTGGGTGGCCGTGTCTGTGGCATCAATCTTGCCAATGGTGATGCTGTAGAGGGTGGCGCAACGATCCTGTGCACCGGGACTTTTCTGGGCGGCACGTTGTTTCGTGGTGAGGAACGCATCGTCGGCGGACGGATCGGTGAAAGTGCCGCGCACAAACTCGCCTCCCAGATGCGGGACGCGGAATTGCCGATGGCACGTCTTAAGACCGGCACGCCACCACGTCTGGATGGCCGAACTATCGACTGGTCACGCCTGGAGGAGCAGCCAACAGATGCAATTTCATGGACAATGTCGCCGGTCAGCAGGGGGCGAGTAAACCCGCAGGTCTTCTGTGGCATTACCCGCACCAATTCGCGCAGTCATGATGTCATACGGTCCAACCTTGATCGTTCGCCCTTGTTTACAGGTGCGATCGATGCGCGCGGTCCGCGCTATTGCCCCTCGATCGAGGACAAGATTCACCGCTTTGCTGATCGCGACGGTCATCAGGTGTTTCTGGAACCGGAAGGGCTGAATACGCACCTCGTCTATCCAAACGGAATAAGCACTTCACTTCCTGCGGATGTGCAATTGGACATGCTGCGAACCATGGAGGGGCTGGAGAAGGTCGACATGGTGGTGCCGGGCTATGCGGTCGAATATGATCATATTGACCCGCGCGCATTGCGACCCACGCTGGAGGTTGCAGCGATGCCGGGGCTTTATTGCGCCGGGCAGATCAATGGCACGACTGGCTACGAAGAAGCTGCAGCACAAGGGTTGCTTGCCGGCATGTATGCGACATCATCCGTTCGTGGAACTGAGCCGGCACCACTTGATCGTGCCAACAGTTATCTCGCCGTCATGGTTGATGATTTAACTTTGCAAGGCGTGACCGAGCCTTATCGAATGCTGACCGCAAGGGCGGAATATCGTTTGCGGTTGCGGGCAAACAACGCGTCGACCCGCCTAACGCCGCTGGCGTTTGCTGCCGGATGCCTTGGCCCATCACGCCAGCAATGGTTTGCTGAACGCGAGCGTGATCGTGAGAAATGGTTTGGCCTACTGGATACGGTGATTGGGTCCGTTCAACTCGCCGAGGCCGGGGTTCCAGTCAGGGCCGATAATGGTCCGCTGCCCGCAAGGGAATGGTTGCGGTTTGGTGGTGTTAGCCTTGAGAATCTCGCATCATTGCTGGATGTATCGGAGGCAGACTGCAGCAGCGATGTCGCTCTGGAGATCGCAGAAGATGCGGCCTATG
>JAGREQ010000071.1 GCA_020446465.1 Novosphingobium sp.
ATCGTGCCGCTGGCGCTCGTGATGATGCTGGGGATGCTCCAGCCATCCAAGGGTGCGGTCATCGCTGCACAATGGTGGCACGGAATGCACGGCTTTGAGAAAGAGCGGGCGCCGGACACGGATACGGCCAGCTAGGCGGCGTGGCCATTCCTCCTGACAGGATCGAGCGTTTTTCCCGGCATATCGTACTTCCCGAAGTGGGCGGTGCAGGTCAGATAGCGCTCGCCAATGCGCATGTCGTTCTGATCGGGCTGGGCGGGATCGGATCGCCCGCCCTGCAGTACCTCGCTGCGGCCGGTATCGGAAAGCTGACACTGGTTGACGATGACAGCGTCGATATATCGAACCTCCAGCGCCAGACAATCTATGCCACCGCCGATGTCGGGCAAGGAAAGGCCCAGTGCGCCGCCGCGTGGCTTGCACGGTTTGACGATGCGATTGCCTGCGAGACTGTGACCACCCGAATCGAGGCGGGCAATGCCTCTGCCACCATTGCAGGCGCAACGCTGGTGCTGGATGGGTGCGACAACTTTGCCACGCGCCTCGCCGTATCGGATGCCTGTGTCGCAGCCCAGATACCGCTGGTCAGTGCAGCGGTCGGACGTTTTCAGGGACAAGTGGGTGCTTTTGCCGGACACTTGCCAGACCATGCCTGTTATCGCTGCCTTGTCGGCGATGCCTTCGATGCCGAAGATTGCGACACGTGCGCCGAAGACGGTATGTTGGGGGCTATGGCCGGCTGGGTCGGCACGTTTGGGGCCATGCAGGCCATCCGCGTCATTCTTGACGGTGTCAACACACTGGGCGATCCACAATGGGGCAGGCTCCATGTGCTTGACGGAATGACACCGGCCCTGCGGACAATGCGTATCCCGCCTGATCCTGCCTGTCGTGCCTGCGGTGCTGCTTCAATCTCCGAGTAAGTCGGCCACCCATTGCGGCACTGTCTCACTGGCAGGGCCAAGCCGCGTTTCATGAAACATCGCTGATCCCTGGCTGGGTTCCAGATTGAGTTCCAGAGCACGCGCGCCAAATTCACGCGCAGCCTGCACGAAACCCGCTGCGGGATAAACCGCGCCGGACGTGCCGATCGACACGAACAGATCCGCCCCGCGAAGAGCGCCATAAATCTCGTCCATCCGGTATGGCATTTCGCCAAACCAGACGATGTCCGGGCGCAAGGCGCGGCCCCCGCAGGCAGGGCAAGGCGGATTGTCGATCAACCCATCCCGCCACGCATGGCGCGCATCGCAGGCAAGGCACCAGACGGACAGCGCCTCACCATGCATGTGCAGGACTCGCCCCGCCCCAGCACGTTCATGCAGATCATCGATATTCTGTGTGACAATCAGCAGGTCGCCGGGCCAGTCCCTGTCCAGCCGCGCAAGCGCCAGATGGGCCGCGTTTGGTTCTGCGGCCATGACCTGCTCTCGGCGCATGTCATAGAAACGCTGCACAAGTTCCGGGTCGCGCGCAAAGGCTGCAGGCGTTGCGACATCCTCGACCCGGTGATCTTCCCACAGGCCATCGTCGGCACGAAACGTCCGCAGCCCGCTTTCGGCACTGATACCCGCGCCCGTCAGGATAACAATGTTGCGGATGGATGTGTTGTCAATTTCCGGCATGTCCCCCATGAAGCACGCGCAAGGCAGGACAGGCAATGACACGAATCGGAATTATCGGCAGCGAAGGACGCATGGGACACGCATTGGTCAAGGCCATCGAGGCCGCTGGCTGCACGTGTTCGGGCGGGGTGGACAAGGGCGGCGATGTTGCGGCACTGGCCGCTGACAGCGATGTGCTGGTCGATTTTTCAGCCCCCTCGGCTCTGGCAGGCAATCTGGCTGCGGCGCGCACTGCGGGCATTCCGATAGTGATCGGCACCACGGGGCTGGAAGCGGCAAACCACGCGGTCATCGATGACGCTGCACAAGCAATCGCTATTCTCCAGACCGGCAATACCTCGCTTGGCGTTACGCTGCTTGCCCATCTGGTGCGGGAAGCAGCAGCCCGGCTGAGCGATGAATGGGATATCGAAGTGCTGGAAATGCACCACCGCATGAAAGTGGATGCACCGTCCGGCACCGCCCTGTTGCTGGGCGAAGCAGCGGCTGAAGGACGTGGCATTACGCTTGCCGACAAGTCCGAACGCGGGCGGGATGGCGTTACCGGCGCGCGCGAGGCAGGCGCCATCGGCTTTGCCAGTTTGCGCGGGGGCACTGTGGCAGGTGAGCACAGCGTCTATTTTGCCGGAAACGAAGAGCGCATTGTGCTGTCCCACAGCGCCGAAAATCGCATGATCTTTGCAAACGGTGCGGTGCGGGCCGCGCAATGGTTGATCGGCAAGCCAGCAGGGCGCTACACAATGCCGCAAGTGCTGGGGCTTTAGGGTCGGAAAACTTGACCAAAGACCAGATCTTTGAATTTTTCCGCCTTCTGGCAGAAGACAACCCTGATCCTGCAACAGAGCTGGAATATGGCAATGCCTATCAGCTTCTGGTTGCTGTCACATTATCCGCACAGGCAACGGATGTCGGCGTCAACAAGGCGACGCGCAAGCTCTTTGCCAAAGTCGAAACACCGCAACAGATGCTCGACCTGGGTGAAGAGGGCCTGAAAGAGCACATCAAGACGATTGGCCTGTTCAATTCCAAGGCGAAAAACGTTATCGCGCTCTCGCAAATTCTCGTCGATGACTACGCCAGCAAAGTGCCTGATAGCCGCGAAGATCTTGTGCGCTTGCCCGGTGTCGGCCGCAAAACAGCCAATGTCGTGCTCAATTGCTGGTTCGGGCAGGAAACCTTTGCCGTCGATACGCATATCTTCCGGGTCGGCAACCGGACAGGACTTGCCAAGGGCAAGACGCCCGAACAGGTCGAAGCGAAACTGGAAAAGCGTGTCCCTGCCCCGTTTCGGCTTGGCGCGCATCACTGGCTGATCCTGCTGGGGCGCTATATCTGCAAGGCGCGCAAGCCCGAATGCTGGCGCTGTCCGGTGGTGGACTTGTGCAGTTTCAGGAAAAAGGAACTGACCCCGCCCGGCCAAGCGCAGGATTAAGTGCGTTTCGTGAAAAGACTGAATCGAAAGAAACGCTATAAGATTTTGATTTGTCGCATTTCCTGGCCGAAAAAGTCTATCAACTTTTTCTCGAAATGCTCTAAGCCGCGCTTTCCTTGCCGTCATCCATCCCGGAAATCACTGTAGCAGCAACGAGATCGCCCACAACATTCAATGTCGTGCGGCACATATCAAGGAACCGGTCCACACCCACAATAAGGCCAATTCCTTCAGGCGGCACGCCCACCCCGCCCAATATAAGCGCAATCACCGGCAGTGAACCCGCCGGAACGCCTGCCGTGCCGATCCCGGCCAGAATGCACACCAGCATGACAAAGACCTGATCGCCCAAAGACAGATCGACGCCAAAGAACTGGGCGAGGAACAGCACTGTCACGCCCTCAAACATCGCCGTGCCGTTCTGGTTTGCCGTCGCGCCGATAGTCAGCACAAACCGGGCGATGCGTGGCGGCAGCTTCAGCTCCGTATCGGCAACGCGCAGGGCAGTGGGCAGTGTGGCGTTGGAACTGGCGGTGGAAAACGCCATGACGCTCGCCTCGCGGGTTTCACGGTAAAACGCGACCGGGCTTTTACGGGCAAGGAACTTGAGCAGCAGAGGAAACACGCCGAACATCTGAATGGCCAGCGCCAACAGCACCACGCCGACATAGGCCGCCAGCTTTATCAGCAAATCCCACCCGAATTGTGCGGCCAGATTGAACATGAAGCAGAAGATAGCCAGAGGTGCGAGCCGCACGACGAAACCGATCAGCTTCATGGAGACTTCAAAAACGCCCTCGATCGCGTCTTTCAGTACTTCGGTTCGCCGGGTCTGGACGAGCAGCAATCCGATCCCGAAGAACAGGGCAAAGAACATCACTGCCAGAATGTCGTTACTGCTCATCGCAGAAACGATATTCGACGGCACAATGCCGATAACAGCATCGATCCCCGCCTTTGCCGCGCCCGTTTTCTCCAGAATCCCGGCGGCGCTTTCGCTGCCTTGCGCCAGAAGATCGCGGGCTGCAGCCGGATTGACCCCTGCCCCAGGCTGAAGCAGGTTGACTGCCAGCAGGCTGACAATGACCGCGATGGAGGACACGACAACGGTGTAAACCAGCGTGCGAATCCCGACATTCTTCAGCGCGCGAATCTCGCCCATCTCGGCAATTCCGACCACGAGCGCGGAAAAAAGCAGCGGGATCACCAGCATGAACAGCAGGCGCAGGAATATCTGGCCGATGGGATTGGTGACATATGTCACCACTTGTTCCAGCCACCCCGCACCGGGGGCAAAGCTGTATGCAGCAAGGCCAGCGACCAGCCCCGCGACGAAGCCGATCAGGATATAGAACTGCAACCGGCCATGCCCGTTCCCGGAGGAGCCGGCGGCCATTTCGGGCACTTGGCTATTTCCCTGATTCATGTTGCTTGCGTCGCCAACGCGGCCTCGGCAATGCGCCGATAAATCCGCACGAGCGCCGCCAGGTCTGCTGTCGCCACTGCCTCATCACGCTTGTGCATCGTCGCGTTGTTCAGCCCGAATTCGATGACCGGGCAGAAATCCTTCAGGAACCGCGCATCGGACGTGCCGCCGCTGGTGGATGCTTCAGGCACAATGCCCGTTTCAGCTTCCACCGCCGATGCAATGACTTGCGAAAATGCGCCAGGGCTTGTGAGGAACGGCTCGCCCGAAACAATCCCGCGCGCCGTGCCGCCATGCTTTTGGGCAATCTGTGTGACCATGGCGACAAGGCCATCGCCAGTGTGCAAGTCATTGAACCGGATCGACACCCGCGCGCGCGCCGCGGCCGGGATAATGTTGGTGGTGGGGTTGCCCACGTCGATATCGGTAATTTCCAGATTGGATGGCTGGAACCAGTCCGTCCCTTCGTCCAGCACCAGACCGTCCAGCTCCGCCAGCATCGCCACCAGCTTGGGGCACGGGTTATCGGCCAGATGCGGATAGGCGACGTGGCCCTGCACGCCTTCGACCGCCAGCCACACGCTCAGCGAACCGCGCCGACCGATTTTCATCATGTCGCCCAGACGGTTTACGCTGGTTGGTTCACCCACAAGGCACAGATCAGGTATTTCGCCCAGTTCCCGCATACGGTCCATCAGGGCAATCGTGCCATATCGCGCCGGGCCTTCTTCATCGCCGGTGATGATAAAGCTCAGCGTTCCGGCTTCGGACGGAATGTCCGCTACAGCCGCGACCATGGCCGCAATCGACCCTTTCATGTCCACTGCACCGCGCCCATAGAGCAATTCTGCCTTGCCACTGCCCCGCCTTTCAGGGGCAAAGGGGGCGCTGGTCCAGCCGTCGCCGGGCGGAACCACATCGAGATGCCCGGCGAATGCGAAATGGGGAGTGCCTGCTGGCCCCTTGCGGATCGCAAACATGTTCTCCACCGGGCCATCGGGCGCCTCACCCTCGACAAAGCGGTGGCATGTAAAGCCCAGCGGGGCGAGCATCCCTTCCAGGCAATCGAACACCAGCCCTGTCGCCGGTGTCACGCTGGGGCAGGCAATCAGCGCCTCGGCAATATCGATGACAGACATCTTTCCAGCCATCACGACCGCGCCACTTGCGGGTCTTCCCATTGTTCGATGACCCATTGTTCGTTTTCGGCAGCCTCAACCCATTCGACCATCCAGTCGAGCTGTTCGATATCCTGCATGTAGGTTTCGGCAAAACCCGGCACATGGATGCCATACGTCAGAAACCGGCTGACAATGGGCGCATAGAAAATATCCGCTGCACCGAACGTGCCGAAGAGGAATGGCCCGCCCCGCCCGAACCGCGCGCGCGCCTCTGCCCAGAGCGTGAGGATACGCAGGATGTCCTTTCGCGCTTCATCGCTCGGCTGATAGCCTGCAAAACGCTTGCGCACATTCATTGGCATCTGGCGGCGAAGCGAAAGATACGACGAATGCATTTCTGCCACCATGGACCGGGCCATGCCGCGCGCTGCATCATCCTTTGGCCAGAAGCGATCCCGCCCGACCTTGTCGGCAAGGTATTCGACGATGGCAAGGCTGTCCCAGATGACCACATCGCCATCCCACAAGATCGGCACCTTGCCCGATGATGGCTGCACATCCCCCCATTCGCGTTTGGCTTCTTCCCAGTCCTCACCCGATATGTTGACGGTAATTTCCTCGCACGGGAGGCCCGATTGCCTGACCGCCAGCCAGCCGCGCAGCGACCAGCTTGAATAATTCCTGTTGCCAATGACGAGTTTCACGGAAAATCGCGCTCCAGATCCAAAAATGCAGCACAGCGATGCAATTTCAAAGCGTTCATCATAGTGTAGCGCATCCTGAACGGTCAACAAGTTGCCTGGTTTCCAAGCCGGAAATGATGGGCGATAAGGCGATATAAACCTATCCACGTAACAGATGGGCAGGCGTAATTGACGCATACTCACCCGCATCCCGGTCACCTGTGTCACCGGACGGGAGTGCGTTCATGAAATCCCGATCCCTGCGCGCAATTTCACGCTACCTTGCCTCACCGGGCGAGGATGCGAGCGCACGGGCGACAAGGACGTCACTGCAAAGTTACGTCCAGGAAATGCGTTTTGAACTGGCTGACCAGATGATCCAGCGGGAATTTCTGGCCATCTACAGCGGGCTTTTGGGACTGGTCGTGATTGCCGCCCTTGGCTGGTCGCAGATCGACCATACAATTCTCGGCCTGCTCTGCACTGTTCGTCTCGCCACAATCTGCCACAATATGCAGATAGCAGCGGACTTGCGAAAGGCGCTGGCGAACAATGCAGATGCCCAGCCACTCGTCCAGCGTCTGGGCTTCGGGCTGGGCATTGGCACCTTGTCGTGGACCAGCTTTCTGTGGGCGCTCGATATCGGCACCACGATGAGCATTGAACAAATGACCATCGTCATCGCGGTGATTGTCTCGATTGCGCTACAAGTTATCGGTGCGTCACCATTCCGGCACGCCATGAAAGCCATACTTGCGGCAACGACGCTGGGGTTCATGCCCGCCTTGCTTCACTTTGCAGGGCAAGGCCGCATGGGTATTGCTTTCGCCTTCGCCTCGTTCCTTGCCGCCCTGACCGCTTATGGCCACCTGTTTGCCCGCCAGACCCGCACAAACGTCGCCCTGCAAATCCGCAACCGCCAGATTTCGAAACGCCTGACCGATGCCAACGGCTCGCTTGGAAAGGCGCTTTCCAACGCCAAATGGCTCGCCAATCGTGACAGTCTGACAAGGATTTACAACCGGCGCGCGACAATGGCTGGCGCGCATGTGCTCCATGCCCACATGGCACCCGAACAAAGCATAGTGGTCGTTATCGTGGACATCGACCATTTCAAGCAGATCAATGACAGGTTCGGCCATGCGACGGGTGATGCCGTGCTGATTTCACTGGCAAGAGAACTGGACCGTTGGCACCGTTCTGACGGCATGCGCTGTGCGGGGCGCTGGGGCGGCGAGGAATTTGTCGCGGTGCAGATCGTCGAAGGCCCTGAACATGGCCGGACTGTCGCTGATACCATCATGGCCGCGATTGTGCGGATAAACGAACTGGGCCACCTCCCGTCCGCAGTCCGGGTCACAGCGTCGCTGGGCTGCGCCATGTGGCGCGCTGACACCGATTTCGAAGATGCGCTGCGCGATGCAGACGATGCCCTCTATCGGGCGAAGATCGCTGGCCGGAACTGTATCAGACTGGCGCGCCACGCCGCCTGACATCTGACAGAAATCAGATTTCCGCGTCAGACAGAACGGCGGCACGCAATGCGGCTATGCCCATGCCTTTTTCAGCCGATGTCACATGGACCTGGGGGAAGGCGGCTGCGTGCTTGCGCGCCTCTGCCTCGGTCGCAGCGGTCACTTCCTCCAGCGCGCTGGCCTTGATCTTGTCTGCCTTGGTCAGAACGATCCGGTAGCCTGCCGCAGCTTCGTCAAGCATCTGCATCATTTCAAGATCGACCGGCTTGATCCCGTGACGCGAATCCACCAGCAGCAGGGTGCGGCGCAAGGGCACACGACCGCGCAGGAAATCACGCACCAGCCGCCGCCATGTTTCGACGACTTTGGGCGGGGCCTTGGCAAAGCCATAGCCCGGCATGTCGACCAGCCGGAACCGGGTAGGTTCACCCACTTCAAAAAAGTTCAGCTCTTGCGTCCGGCCCGGAGTAACCGAAGCACGCGCAATCGCCTTGCGGCCCGTCACCGCATTGATGAGCGAGCTTTTGCCCACGTTTGACCTGCCGCAAAACGCGATTTCCGGATAGTCCGGGTCCGGCAGGAACTTCAGCGCCGGTGCGGACTTCAGGAACTCCACACGCCCTGAAAACAGCTTGCGGGCGCGTTCCTCCTGCTTGTCCTCACTGTCTGCCATAGCCCGTTACCGCTCGCCGGATCAGCGACCAGCGCCTTTCTTCTCGGCATGTTTGCGGGCCATTTCGGCCTTGTCCTTTTCAGCCTGCGCGACAAGCTGCGGGTGCCTGGAATAGAGATACTTCTGCTGCGCGATGGTGAGCAGGTTCGACGTGATCCAGTAAATCAGCAGACCCGACGCAAACGGCGCCATGATGAACATCATGAACCAGGGCATCAGCGCAAACATCTGCTGCTGCACAGGGTCCATCGCCGCCGGGTTCAGCTTGAACTGGAAATACATGGTAATGCCCAGCAACAGTGCCAGCACGCCGATGCCAAGGAAACTTGGCGGATCGAACGGCAGCAGTCCGAACATGTTGAGGAAGTGCAGCGGATCGGGCGCCGACAGGTCCTTGATCCAGAGG
>JAGREQ010000072.1 GCA_020446465.1 Novosphingobium sp.
AGATAGCCGGCCAGGCTACCCCAGCCACAGCCGATTTCCAGCACCGACTGCGGTGGGCCGCCCGACCCCGTCATGCGCTGGTGCAGGCGCGCCCATTTGCGCCGCTGCCCATCTTCCAGGGAAAGCGCACCCACGTTGCCGTGCCCGTCGAACATGGCGCTGGAATAGCTTAGCGTCGGGTCCAGCCACTGCTGGTAGAAATCGTTGCCAAGGTCGTAATGCGCATGAATGTTGCGTTGCGAACCAGTCCGGCTGTTGCGGTTCAGCCAGTGCCAGAGACGCCCCGCATAACGCCACGGTCCGCTCGCTCGCCCGGTGTTTCCCAGTGTTTCCGCATTGGCCATGAACAGCGCAAACAGTGGTACAGGGTCCGGGCTATCCCATTCGCCCGCTTCCCAGGCCTGATACCATCCGACCGATCCGCCTGTGGCCAGACGCAGCAATGCCCGCCAATCGCGAATATGCACGATGGCATTGAAACCCGGTGCTTTGCCGCCGACTACGCGCACTGACCCATCGGGCAGAGTCGCCTCTATCGACCCGCAGAGAAGGGCCGCATCAATACGCTGGACTAGACGGTCAAAACCGCCTGAAAACAGGCGCGCCAGCCATCCGGTGCCCGCACCAAGGCGCGCGCCACCAGCGAGCAGACCTGCGCCTCGTTCGCTTTCTTGCGCGTCTATCTTTCCCCCGGCTTTCATCAGCGCTTTATGACTCGCCAAGGTCATGTCGGCAAGGCTGGGTGGCACTGCTCAAACAAGCAAATCACACGCAAATGTCGGCCTTCATAGCGCGGTAAGCCTGCAAGGCCCGCTCACGCCCTTCCCGATGAGAAACAAGCATGTCGGGATAGCCGGAAGGACGCAGCAGCGGGGGCGGATCGTGAATGGCCGCATCGTCCAGATTTGCCAGTTCCGGCACCCATTGGCGGATATAAGCCGCCGCATCGAATTTTTCCGATTGGCTGAGCGGGGCCATGATCCGCGTGAACATATTGGCGTCCACCCCGCTGCCAGCCACCCATTGCCAGTTAACGCCGTTATTGGCGTAATCGGCATCGACCAGCGTATCCCAGAACCAGCGTTCCCCCACACGCCAATCAATCAGCAGATGTTTGACCAGAAAGCTCGCCGTGATCATTCGCACCCGGTTGTGCATCCAGCCAGTATGCCACAACTCGCGCATCCCGGCATCGACAATGGGGTATCCGGTGCGGCCTTGCTGCCATGCTGTAAGATCAGTTTCTACCCCGCCATCAAGGTCAGGCCTGCGCCAGAAATCCGATCCGAAACCGTCTCGATAGCTGGCTTCGGAATAATCCGGGAACTGCAAGATCACATTCTGGGCATAATCACGCCAGAGCAGTTCACCGCGAAATGTATCGGCGCCGCAGCCTCTCACCCTCTCCAGCGCAGCCCAGACCTGACCCGGCGAAATCTCACCCCAATGCAGATGCGGGGAAAGGCGGGATGTGCCGTCCACACCTGGCAAGTTGCGCTGATCCTCATAAGCCTCTGCCTTATGAAGGAAAACCGCCAGCCTTTCCTGCGCAGCGTGGGAGCCAGCCTGCCACATCTCACGAAGGCCGCTCGCCCAGTCTGACCGTGCGGGACGCAAGCCCCACGCTGTCAGATTATCAGATGCAGGCCACCTTTCATGTGGTGTCAGGTTGGGTGCCGGAAGCGGATCGCGCTGCGGAAGGTGTTGCCGCGCGGCTTTGGCAAAAGGCGTGTAAATCTTGTATGCTCCGCCACTTGCCGTGGTCAGCGATCCGGGCGGCAGCAGATAGTTCCCATCATGCAGGACGAGATCCAGTTTGTCCGCCAGCGCGCTTGTCGCATCGCGCCACCAGGGTTCGTAATGGCGCAGTGCATGGACTTCATGCGCGCCCGTTTCCTCAGCAATCTGGCAGAGGTGCTCAACGCAATCGCCACGCCGCAGGATGAGCCGTGAATTGTGCCGGGCAAGGTCCGCTGCCAATGCCTCCAGCGAATGATGGAGCCACCAGCGACTTGCCCCGCCCGGTTTGCGCGCGCCCGCTCTTTCATCATCAAGCACAAAGACAGGTATAACCGGCCCGCGCGCCGCAGCCGCGAAAAAGGCCGCTTGATCGACAAGCCGCAAGTCCCGCCGAAGCCATACAATTACCGGATTACCCTGCATATCCTTTGTTCACACAACCGGAGCCAGCAACGGGAAGAACAATCGTATGGAGAAACGGGTTCCGCATTTTCCTGCCGAACAGTCGCCGGCCCGATCCAAATCGCGCATCGGAAAAGTGGACACGAACCTTGCAAGGCAGGCGTTCGACCCGCGCCATTGGCATGGTTGACCATCGCATAAACGTGCGCATCTCAGGCGTGGACCATGCCGCTCGGCGCACCAGCGGATCACGCATGTTGTCAGGGACCAGTGCCGCAGGCGCCTCCAGACCGCCGACCGGGCTCCACGGAACGCGCCCTATATTTCCACCTCCATCGCGATAAACCAGTGTCCGCTGCCAGAAGGCGAGCGGTGGAATGGTCGCATAGATCGCATCGCTCCGCCGCAGACCGGCTTGTTTGATCAGGGCTTCACGCGCCGCCAGAGTGAGCGCGCCGTTGAGCAGGATATAGGTCGCCGCAATGCTTACCGCAGCAATGGCCGGCCTGTGCCAGTCAGCGCCCCATGCCGCTGCCCGTTCCTTACGTCGCGACAGCCAGATGCCGAACCCCAGCGTGAACCATAAGAACAGGTCGATAATAAACAGCGTATCGGTATGGAACCAACGATTGCTGAACGGGCTTAACAATTGCACCGAATATGTCGTCTGCAGGTCCAGCAGCGGGTGCGACAATACGCCAATATAGCATAGCACCAGCAACCAGCCCGCGTGCATCTCAAGGCCGCTCTTGAATGCGACGCCCCGGCGCATCTGCCAACGGTCAAGAAGCCACAAAAATGCGGCCAGCAGCGGCGGCATGACAATCCATCCGCCAACAAGGCTATGCGTCACCCCCCGATGCGTGGCGAGTGGTATCCAGCAGCTATGGCCGAAAAACACATCGAGATCAGGCATATTGGCGCCAAGAATCAGCGCCGCCAGCCCCTTGCGGGATTTCCGCTTTAGCCCGGTTTGCCCCAGCGCCCACCCGGTCAGGCTGTGCGTCAGGTTATCCACGAAGCACTATGCCCTCATCCACGCGCAGCGAATCTATTGCACGGCAACAGACCAAGGATATGCCAGATAGAGTGTCGATCAGCCCTCAACTGTCCAGGTCTGGCCCTTGCCGAGCAGTTTGGCGAGATTGGCGTCCTTGCCTTCAGCCGCCTTGGCGTTTTGTTCAATAACGCTCTGCTCAAAGGTGGGACGCGGATCGTCATAGATCACACCCAGCGCCATCGGGAAATCGGCAAACTGCGGCGTAATCCGCAAATCGATCAACATGTGCGCCAGACCACGGTTTTTCGTGTTGTGGACAGCCACATGGGCCGCTTCCCAATCACCATCGACAACATCGACAATCTTCAATGTGCAGTTCGGTTCATCAAGCGAGATGCCCTTGGTCCCGCCAGCAAAAAGCAGCGGCTGCCCGTCCTCACACCAAAGCTGCGTATCGTCTGCGCCCTTGGGCACAGCGAAATCGTCAAAACGATCCTTGTTATAGACGATGCAGTTCTGGAAAATCTCGACGAATGCCGCACCCTTGTGAGCGTGGGCGGCAATCAGCACCTCGGGAAGTTTCTTGGAAACATCGAACCCGCGCGCCACAAACCGCGCGCCTGATCCCAGTGCGAAAGCACAAGGACTGAGCGGCCGATCAACCGAACCCAGCGGTGAGGATGGCGAATTGGTGCCCTGCCTGCTGGTCGGAGAATACTGCCCCTTGGTAAGGCCGTAAATCTCGTTGTTGAACAGCATGATCTGGCAATCAAGGTTCCGGCGCAGCAAGTGCATCGTATGGTTGCCACCGATGGACATACCATCGCCATCACCCGTCACCAGCCAGATATCCAGCTCCGGGTTGGCAAGTTTGATGCCTGTTGCAAAGGCAGGGGCGCGGCCATGGATCGTGTGGAAGCCGTAGCTTTCCATATAGTATGGAAAGCGGCTGGAGCAGCCAATGCCCGACACGAAGACTGTGTTCGCCGGATCAGCCCCGATTTGCGGCAGTGTGCGCTGCACGGCCTTCAGGATCGCATAGTCCCCGCAACCGGGGCACCAGCGGACTTCCTGATCGGATTCCCAATCCTTCAGCGTTGTTTCAATCCTGGTGAGTTCGTTCATCGCACTTACTCCGCCAAAGCCTGTTCGATTGCCGCTTCGATTTCGGCAATCTGGAAAGGCTGGCCACTGGTCTTGTTAAGGGGCCGCGCATCGACCAGAAACTGGTCGCGCAGCACAGTCTTGAACTGGCCTGTGTTCATTTCGGGAACTATGACCTTGTCATAGCTTTTGAGCAGATCGCCAAGGTTGGCGGGCAAAGGCCAGATGTGGCGCACATGGATATGGCTGACATCCAGCCCTTTCCTGCGCGCACGGCGCACAGCCTGATGGATCGGCCCGAAGGTGGATCCCCAACCGACCAGCGCCAGTTTGCCACCCTCCTCGCCCAGGCAGACGTCCTGTGCGGGAATATCGTTGGCAATACCGTCAACCTTGGCCTTGCGCGCGTCTGTCATCGCCTGGTGGTTTTCAGGCGAATAATCGAGGTTTCCGGTGCCTTCCTGCTTTTCAATGCCGCCAATGCGGTGCATCAGACCGGGCGTGCCCGGCTTGATCCACGGGCGAGCGCCCTTGGCATCGCGCTTGTACGGCAGCAGGTTTTCACCGTCATTCTTCTCCGTCAGGAACTTGACAGGGAATGGCGCGTAACTTGCCGGATCAGGCACTTTCCACGGTTCTGCCGCATTGGCGATATAGCCATCGGTCAGCAGCATGACAGGCGTCATATACTGGACTGCAATCCGGCAAGCCTCGATCGCACATTCAAAGGCATCGGCAGGGCTGCGTGTAGCGATGACCGGCATCGGCGCATCGCCGTTGCGACCATAGACCGCCTGATAAAGGTCTGACTGTTCGGTTTTGGTGGGAAGGCCGGTTGATGGCCCACCACGCTGGGAGTTCACGATCACCAGCGGCAATTCCGTCATGATCGCAAGGCCCATCGCTTCGCCTTTGAGCGCGATACCGGGGCCGGATGACGATGTAATGCCCAGTTGTCCCGCATAAGACGCACCGATCGCCGCACAGATTGCCGCGATCTCGTCTTCCGCCTGGAATGTGGTGACGCCAAACTCCTTGAGCCGGGCGAGATGGTGCAAAATCGCAGATGCCGGCGTAATCGGATAGCCACCGAAGAACATCGGCAGGTTTGCCAGTTGCGCCCCGGCAACAAGGCCAAGGCTGATCGCCTCTGCCCCTGTCACGGTGCGGTAAAGCCCCGGCTCTGTTTCTGCCGGGTCAATGTGGACCTGCTTCAGCGGCCCGGAAATTTCTGCCGTTTCGCCATAGGCATGGCCGGCATTCAAAGCCGCGATGTTGGCTTCGGCCAGTTCAGGCGCTTTGGCAAATTTCTGCTTGAGCCACTGGTGCAGCGGTTCACGCGGGCGGTCGAACATCCACAAGGCAAGGCCCAGCGTCCACATGTTCTTGCAACGCAGGGCTTCCTTGTTGCCAAGGCCAAACGGCTTGACTGCTTCAAGAGTCAACGCGCTGATATCGAATGCCAACAAGTCCCATTTGGCGAGGCTGCCATCTTCCAGCGGGTTGGTATCGTATTTGGCCTTGTCGAGATTGCGCTTCGTAAACTCCCCGGAATCGGCAATGACCAGACCGCCCGGCTTCAGCGCGGGCAGGTTCACTTTCAGCGCCGCCGTGTTCATGGCGACCAGCACGTCAGGTGCATCCCCTGCCGTTTCGATCGCAGTCGATCCGAAATTGATCTGGAATGCCGAAACCCCGAACAGCGTACCTTGCGGTGCGCGGATTTCAGCAGGAAAATCAGGGAATGTAGCAAGGTCATTCCCGGCCAGAGCAGTAGACAGCGTAAACTGCCCCCCGGTAAGCTGCATGCCATCGCCACTATCGCCGGCGAAACGAACCACCACCGCTTCGGGAGCGGTCTGTCCGGCCTGCTTTTCGGCTGCGAGTGTTGCCATTGTCATAACCTTCAAGCCAACGGGCTGAAGTGCCCGTTTTATATCAACTCCCAAGCCCTATGGCCGCCAGGGCGAACGGGCAATAAAGTTTTTCTGTTTCCGATGATAATGCGCAAGTGGAAATTGTCACAATACGCCCCTAAATCCACATTTAATGTTTCAGTGAGTCGCATTTTCCATCCCGTTATGACCAAATTTGAAAACCTGCCCTATCGTCCCTGTGTTGGCGTCATGCTCGTCAATGCGGATGGCAAGGCCTTTGTTGGCAAGCGCATCGACACGCGTGAGAGCGACTGGTGGCAAATGCCGCAAGGTGGGGTGGACGAAGGTGAAGATTTGCGCTCCGCTGCCTTGCGCGAACTGGCCGAGGAAACCGGCATTGTCGAACGGCATCTCAGCCTGATTGCGCAAACTCGCGAAGAAGTGTTCTACGATTTGCCTGCGGAACTACTCGGTAAACTGTGGAAGGGGCGTTATCGCGGGCAGCGCCAGACGTGGTTTCTGGCCCGTTTTCAGGGAGAAGACAGCGACATCAACCTCGCCGCCCACGATCCGGCTGAATTCTGCGACTGGAAATGGGTCGAGCCAGAACAATTGCCCGCGCTTATCATCCCGTTCAAGGCGCGCGTGTATCGGACCGTGCTCGACGAGTTTCGTTCTCTGATCTGATCGTCGCAGGGCTTATTGGCAAAAGCGACGGCCCCGGCACCCCCGGTCAGTTCTGGGTGACGGAAACGTCAGGGGTTACGGCTTCTGCCGTCAAGACAGGCGTCGCTGGCCCAGTCTCGATAGATGCGGCGAGCTTGCGCGTTTCATCACAGGCCGTTCCGCACAGGCTTTCCAGCTTTGCCAGATTCCGGCGTGCTTTTTCCACGGCGCCTTTCCCCATCATCGCTTCGCCCTCTCCGGCCAGCGCCGCAAGATTCGCGGGGCTGCGTTTCAGCACTTCGCGATAATAATGGATCGCCTTGCCATTCAGTCCGTTCGCCCGCGCAGCCGAGGCCAGGTGGAGCAAGGTCGGCGTATAGGCAGGGTCGACTGCCAGTGCAGCCTCAAACGCATTTGCCGCATCTTCGGCATTGCCGGACTGCAACGCACGGTTGCCTTCTGCGATCAATTGCGCAGCACGCGGTGCCGGATCAGGCGTTGCGCCTACCCCCATGCTCCCGCTCACGCCAGCAAGCAGCGAAAGGGCAAGAGCAGCGGGAAAATAGCGCATTGCAAACTCCTTTATGCCGGGCGCAGGATCAGATGCAGGCCGAGCCATGGAAGGGATGCTAGCACGCAGAAGTCAAACTTGCGACGAAAAATCCGTCAGTTCTGTCGCGAAACGGTGTCAGCCGGGTTCCCCGCCCCCGTTTCTGCCCCGCATCAATAGCTGGAAAATGCGCGCTCCAGCCCTCGTTGGCCGAAAGAAAAGCATCGACGCGCTCTGCCCCTTCAGCATCAATCAACGAACATGTGACATAGATCAGCCGGCCGCCGGGCCTGACCAGCGAAGCGCCAAGCGCCAACAGCATATCCTGCGCTGCGTTGAACCGGGCAAGCGCCTGTGGATCAAGTCTCCAACGCGCCTCAGGATTGCGTCGCCATGTGCCGGTGCCGGAACAAGGCGCATCGACCAGCACGGCATCGGCTTGCCCTGTAATGTCAGCCAGTATCGCCGCTTCCTTGCCGGGATCGAGCAAACGGGTTTCAATGATCGTCGCGCCGGCCCGCTCCGCCCTTGGGCCGAGCCGGGACAGCCGCGCCCTGTCAATATCGCAGGCAAGCAACCTGCCCCTGTTTTCCATCGCCGCCGCCAGAGCCAGAGTCTTGCCCCCGGCCCCCGCGCAAAGATCGACAACGGTTTCGCCGGGTATCGCCGCAACGGCCCCGCAGGCCAGTTGCGAGCCGCTGTCCTGCACCTCAACCGCTCCACTTGCATAGGCATCCCACTGTTCCACGCGCGTACCGGGAGGATAGCGCAAGGCGAGCGGCGCAACGGTTTGCTCTCCCGCTTCTGGCAACGTCGCCACAATCGACGCGCGGTCGCCGCGTAAAGTGTTGATTCTGACGTCAAGCGGAGCGCGATCCAGCAAGGCGGCGAGTTCATCGCCCGCTATATCCGATGCTGCCAGCAGATCTTGCAGCCATTGCGGCGCATAGCCGCCCTCGGCCACCGGCTCTCCTGATGAAACAGGCGCAGGGCCATGGCGTGAACCATCAAAAAGCGGCGCGATGGTGCTGTCATTTTCCGCAAGCCGCAACATGGCCGCCCGGCCACTGGGCGGAACAGGCCCGCAGGCGCGGATCGCGCCAAAGACAAGTTCGCGCACTGCGCGCCTGTCCTTCGATCCTGCAAAGCGGCGCGTTTTGAACCACTCGCTCACGATCCGGTCAGCCGGTGCGCCCTTCCCGCGCGCCGCATCCACGACAAGGTCGAGAATCTCTATCGCCGCCTGAACGCGCGCTGCGGGCGTCATGCTGCCCCCCTGGCCCTAGCGCGTGGGATAGTTAGGAGCCTCACGCGTGATCGAAACATCGTGGACATGGCTTTCCGCCAGCCCGGAATTGGTGATGCGGATGAACTTTGCATGGGTCCGCAAGTCATCAATAGTGGCCGAACCGGTATAGCCCATGGCCGCCTTGATCCCGCCGACAAGCTGGTGAATCACATCCTTGGCCGGACCTTTGAACGGC
>JAGREQ010000073.1 GCA_020446465.1 Novosphingobium sp.
AGGAATTATCCGCACCCGCACCGAGTTCCGATTCGGCAATCCCGAAGAACCGGGCCAATGTCCGCCGGTCATTTTCCTCCAGCTTGCGGGGGCTGCCCTTGCGGATAAATTGCTGTAAATATGATGCATTTCTGCCGATAAGTTCAGAAAGACCAGAAAGACTTACCCCCCGTTCTGTCGCCAGATCGAGCAGGCGTTGCCGCGCATCAGGCGCATCGCCGGACAAATCACGGATATTTCCAGAGCGTCGAACCATAAAATAATCCTATATGAAAGATTTTTCCTAGACAAGTAGGATTTCGCCCGCAAGAAAACGACTCGTTCAAGCGAATCCATCCAGATCGGGGAGATGCCATGCTGATACGCAAGATTGAGAAGTTCCTGCGCGAAACCGGAATGCCGGCCACCAAGTTCGGCCGGCTGGCGACGCACGATCCGCGATTCGTGCTGGATCTCCGGATGGGTCGCATCCCGCGCAATCGTACGGAAAAACGGGTGGAACATTTCATGAACAATTACGATGCCAGTATGACCCAGGCCAGAATGGGGGGACCAGTCCATGTCGCATGAAACGCCTTCCCACCCGGTTTCGGTGCCCCGTGTCCGACGCCGCCGGACGACCGGAGAAAAGCTGCGCGATGCCCTCTGCGCGCTCACCAGCGGGCTTGGCCAAATCGAATCCCATAAAGAGCGCAACTGGGCCAGCATTACCTTTGCCGGCACGCGCCACTCTATCGTGATGATCTTTGAAGGATGTGAAGCAGTCGATGCAGGGGAACATTTCATCGATGCCCTGCCCGAGCACGAATTTGCTATCCCCGGCCAGCTCGTTGCCGATGCAGCAATCGTTGCCGTCGATCATGCGCTTGGCCCTGCCCCACGCATGGTGGTGACATGTGACGTGTTGATGCTGGACGAATCCTGAAAAATCAGGCGTCCAGCTTCCACTCCCAGCCCAGCGGATCGCCGTCCATCACCTCAACGCCCTTGCTCGCAAGGTCATCACGAATCGCATCGGACCGGGCAAAGTCCTTCTCCGCCCGTGCGGCCTTGCGGGCGGACAGTGCGGTTTCGATTTCGTCTTCTGTGATTTGCGCTGCCTTGGGGCGAATACGCAGATCAGCGCGGGTGAGGTCGAACAGGCCAAGGCCGAGCACCGTATCCAGCTTCTCGACCACTGCGCGCTTAACCGCTGCATCGACCTTCTTCACCGCCAGTGCCTCTTCCAGCACGGTAAGGGCGATGGGAGTATTGAGGTCATCGCTGATAGCGGCGTCAAACTTGTCGAGAATGGCCGTGAATTTCGGGTGATTGGCGTCCGCACCCGCTGGCGCATCAGCCAGCCGCTCTACCGCCATGACCAGCCGCTTCAGCCGGGTGAGCGCCGCGCCCAGCCCCTCCCAGCTAAACTCAAGTTCACTGCGATAATGCGCCTGGCAACACATCATGCGATAAGCCAGCGGGTGATACCCCTTGTCGATCAGCAGTTGCAGCCGCAGGAACTCGCCCGACGATTTGCTCATCTTTCCAGAGCGTTCGACGAGGAAGTTATTGTGCATCCACATCCGCGCGCCGCTGTTGTCGGCCACGTCCAGCCCGTTTGTGCAGCAATAAGCCTGGTTCTGGGCAATCTCGTTCGGGTGGTGGATTTCGCGGTGGTCAATCCCGCCGGTGTGGATGTCGAAAGGAAAGCCAAGCAGCGCGCCGCCCATCACGGAACATTCCAGATGCCAGCCCGGCGCGCCACGCCCCCAGGGGCTGTTCCACTCCATCTGGCGCTTTTCACCGGGCGGAGTCTTGCGCCAGATCGCAAAATCCGCCGCGTTCCGCTTATCCTTTACAGGATCAATTCTCATGTGCGCTTCTTCAGTTTCCTTCAACTGATCGAGCTTTGTCCTTCCCGCAAGAAGCGCATAATCGGCCACGGTAGATACATCGAAATAGAGGCCACTATCCAGTTCATAGCAATGTTTCGGCGCGATTTTTTCTGCCCATTCGATCATTTGCGGAACGTAATCGGTGGCAATGGACCAGTGGGCCGGCTGCCGAATATTGAGCGCCTTTACGTCCGCCCAATATGCCTCTGTATAGTGTTTTGCGATGTCCCAGATGGATTGCGCGCGTTCGGCCGCCATCTTTTCCATCTTGTCCTCGCCCGCATCGGCATCGTCCGTCAGGTGTCCGACATCGGTGATATTGATGACATGGGTGAGCGTATAGCCCTTGAAGCTCAGGGTGCGGCCCAGGATGTCCGCAAAGACATAGGCGCGCATGTTGCCGATATGCGGATAGTTATAGACCGTCGGCCCGCAGGTATAGACGCGTGCCTCCCCGGCGTGGACGGGGGCGAAAGGTTCTGTCTGGCGAGTAAGGCTGTTGAACAGCATCAACGGGGCGGCATCAGTCATGCGCGCGGGCCTTACGCACCACCTGCCAAAGGTCAAGCCAGCTCCGCCCGCAGCAACAGCATGATCCCCGCCATGACCAGAACGATACCCGCCACTTCTCGCCGGGTCGGGGACTTGCCCGTCAGTGGGCGGTTGACCAGCACAGCCAGCGGCAATTCCACCAGGGCCAGCGTGCGGACATTGGCCGCTGCTGTCATGGCAAAGCCGGTAAACCAGCCCATCGATGCCAGCGCCCCGGCGCAACCCGCGAGCGTCGCGATGCGCCAGTGAACAAGGCTGCCCCGCAATCCACCCCTGTCAGCCAGGCCCAGCCAGACCAGCATGACAGAGGCCTGAATCACGATTGTCGCCAACAGCATGTGCAAGGCCCGCATCAGCGCTGGCCCATCCCCCAGTGCCATGACCCCGGCCCGGAAACAGATTGCCGAAAACCCGAACAGCGCCGCGGCAAGCAGGCCGATAGATATCGTCCCCCACTGGCCACGCCATCCGGCAAGCCCCATCCCGGCAGGAATGGCAGCCACCAGCACGCCCGATGTGGCAATGACAATACCCAGCCAGCCAAGCGGCGCCAGCACATCGCCCAGCAGCCACCAGCCACCCAGCGCCAGCAGCACCGGCTCCATCTTGATATAGGCGTTGGCGACAGCGAAGCCGCGCATGTGCATCGCTTTCAGCATAAGCGCGGTTCCGCCGATCTGGCAGAGCGCGCCAGCCGCAGCAGGGCCAAGAAACGGCGCTGTCAGCGCAGGCCATGCGCCGCCAAATACCGCCATCGCCCCGCTGTGCAGCACCAGCACGAACGGCAAGCCATAGACGAACCGCACCATCGTCGCGCCCAGTGTGCCGATTTGCGGCGTCAGACGCGCCTGCAGCGCATTACGCAACAGCAAGGCGGCTGCGGCAAAAACCGTCGCCGGCACCCACAGCGGCACTGCCCCCACTATGGTCAGAAGCCCAGGAACTTCACTTTATGGTCAAGCGGGAAGCGTTCACGCTCCCACTGGTTCACCGGGGATTTGCGATCGCCGTATCCGATGGCAAGGCCGCAGAAGAAAATGTGTGTCTCGTCCGAAACACCAAGGTAGTCCTTGATAACCCTGGCGTGGAGCGAGAGGTATTCCTGCGGGCATGTATCCAGCCCCGCTTCACGCGCCAGCAGCATGATCGTCTGCAACCACATGCCCACATCGGACCACTGCGGCTCCTTCATGAGGCGCGGCATATAACACAGCAGCACGACCGGGGCGTGGAACGAACGGGAATTGGTACGCACAAACTCCTCCCGTGCAGCCGTATCATCGCGGCTCACGCCCATGGAGGAATAGAGCGTGGCCCCCACTGTCTGCACGGCGGCAAGACACTCCGGGATCGCTTCGGGCGCGCTCCAGTCATACTCCTTAGGGTCCTGATATTCGCTGGCCAGCATCTTTTCCTGCAAGGCGCGAAGCGGTTCGCCCGTCAGAACCGATGCCTCCCATGGCTGGAAATTGCAGCCCGAAGGCGCCCAGCGCGCCTTGTCCAGAATGCTGCGGATCACGTCCAGATCCACGGGCTTGTCCAGAAACTGGCGCACCGAACGGCGCGAAAGAACTGCTTCGGATACTGTCATTGTCATTCCTCTTCAAACAGGTCTGCAAGCTGCTCGATAATCGTGCCGCCCAGTTGTTCAACGTCCATGATTGTTACCGCCCGCCGGTAATAGCGCGTCACGTCATGGCCGATACCGATGGCAACCAGCTGGACAGGGCTGAATTTCTCGATCCACTCGATCACCTTGGGCAGGTGTTGTTCAAGATAGCCTGCGCTGTTGACGCTCAAGGTGGAATCGTCAACCGGCGCGCCGTCGGAAATGACCATCAGGATGCGCCGGTCTTCAGGGCGGGCCAGCATCCTTTCATGCGCCCAGAGCAAGGCTTCACCGTCGATATTTTCTTTCAGCAGCCCCTCACGCATCATCAGCCCAAGGTTGCGCCGCGCCCGCCGCATGGGTTCGTCAGCTTTCTTGTAGATGATGTGCCGCAAGTCATTGAGCCGGCCCGGATTGGCGGGCCTGCCTTCGGCCAGCCACGCCTCGCGCGATTGTCCGCCCTTCCAGGCACGGGTCGTAAAGCCCAGAATTTCGACCTTGACGCCGCAACGTTCCAGCGTGCGGGCCATGATGTCCGCACTGATCGCGGCAATGGAAATCGGTCGCCCGCGCATGGAACCGGAATTGTCGATCAGCAGCGTGACAACGGTGTCCTTGAACTCCACATCACGTTCGACCTTGTAGGACAACGAATGCCCCGGCGCGACAACCACCCGCGCCAGACGCGCGGCATCGAGCAGGCCTTCTTCCTGATCGAAATCCCAGCTGCGGCTTTGCTGCGCCATCAACCGTCGCTGCAAACGATTGGCCAGCCGGGTGACAACGCCCTGCAAGCCGGTCAGCTGGCTATCGAGATAGGCCCGCAACCGGGTCAGTTCTTCCTCGTCACACAGCTCGCTGGCTGCAATCACCTCGTCAAAGCGATTGGCGTAAACCTTGTATTCAAAACCTTCGGGGATGTCGGTCCACGGGCGATTGGGGCGGACGGGCAACATGCCCTCTTCGCCTTCATCGCCAATGTCGGCCTCGGTTGTATCCTCGCCTTCCTGCGGTTCGCTTTCGGTGTCGCCGTCCTCATCCCCCTCGGTGGCTTCGCCGCGCATATCCTGCGCGCTATCGGGAGAGGCGCCGTCTTCTTCGTCGCTGCCGTCCTCTTCCTCCTGCTCGCCATCCTCGCTGTTGTCCTCTTCATCATCCATGTCGGTGGATTCAGGAGTTTCAGCTTCCACGAGGTCAAGGTGGCGCAACATGGAAAGCGACAGGGACTGGAACGCAGCCTGATCGTCTATAGCTGCTGCAAGCGCATTGAGATCAGCCCCAGCGCTGGTTTCGATCCGCTGGCGCACCAGATCGACCGCTTCACGAACCGGCTCCGGCACTGGCTGGCCGCTCAGTCGCTCACGCAGCATCAGCGCCAGCGCAGTGGCAACCGGCACCTGATCTGCGCTGTTTGCGCGGGCAATCGGGTCAGAAGCAAGGCTGGCGGCATTGAACGCATGGAGGTTTTCGCGAATCCCGGCAAAGTCGCGCGCGCCCAGAGCTTCGTAACGCACAGTCTCGATTGCATCGAAACAGGCGCGGCCCACAGCTTCGGCAGGGGCCATGCGCCGATGCAGCCCCTCGTCATGGTGGCGCAGGCGCAGCGCAAAACTGTCCGCCACCCCGCGCGCCTCGGCGGCCTTGTCGGCAGGCAGATCACGCCCCGGCATCGGCACGCGCAGCGCCTTGCCATTCTGGACAGGCGCTTCCGCCGTCCAGCTCAGTTCCACTTCCGGTTCGTGCGCAAGCGCACGGGCAGCGCCAGTCAGCGCCGAACGGAAACGATCAAGGGGTGTCTGATCAGCCAAGCGATACCTTCGCCGCGCGCCTTACCTGATGATGGTCTGGCCAGTCGCGGCCCAGTCTTTCAGGAAACCTTCGATGCCCTTGTCCGTCAGCACATGGTTGAACAGCGCCTTGATAACCTTGGGCGGCGCGGTCATCACATCGGCACCGATCCGCGCGCTTTCCAGCACATGCGTAACATGGCGAACGGACGCGACAAGGATTTCGGTTTCAAAGGCATAGTTGTCGTAAATCAGGCGAATATCACGGATAAGTTCCATACCATCCACGCCGTTATCATCGTGGCGACCGACGAAGGGCGAAACAAACGTCGCCCCCGCCTTGGCCGCCAGCAGCGCCTGATTGGCAGAGAAACACAGCGTTACATTGACCATCGTGCCATCGCCGGTCAGTGCCTTGCACGTCTTCAGCCCGTCAATCGTCAGCGGCACCTTGATGCACACATTGTCGGCGATCTTGCGAAGAACTTCGGCCTCTTTCATCATTGTATCGTGATCGAGCGCGACCACTTCGGCGCTGACGGGGCCATCGACGATCCCGCAGATTTCCTTCGTCACTTCCATGAAGTCACGGCCCGATTTGGCAATCAGGCTGGGATTGGTGGTGACGCCATCCAGAAGGCCGGTGGCGGCCAGTTCCTGAATGTCGGCGATCTCGGCTGTGTCGGCAAAGAATTTCATGATGGCTCCGGCTGGAATACGACTCTTGTCATTAGCCTATAGCGAGGCAGCACGGCCTTGCCACCCCTGACACGCCGGAGATGCGTTTTACCTGATGCCAAAGACGCCAATCAGCAGCGGATCGTTGGTGCCTTGCGGGTTGGCGCGAATTTCCGCTTCGGACTTGCCCATCTCGTCCCAGATCGCATTGTTGACCCGGCTGGCGACATTGCCCGCAATGCCCGAAACATTTGTGCCAGCCAAGCCATCAATCAGTTTGCCGACCAGCGGGTCTTCGGCAATCCGCATCGCCTGCCCCAGTTCCGGCACCATCGCATCAACCAGCGCCATGCCCATTTGCCCGCGCAGGAACTGTGTTGCTGCTGTCGGTTCCCCGCGCACAAGGGCGACGGCGTTATCTATGCCCACAGTTCGCACCGCATCTGCCACCAGCGGAGCCGCGCGGTCTGCGCCGCGTTCGGCAATTCCGGCAAAGGCATGGACCATTCTGTCCTTGAACAGGGCCGATGTCAGGATCGAAGAGAGTATATCGCCGCGCGCACCCAGAAAATTGCCAAGTCCGACTTTGCCGATCGCGTCATCCCAATATCCCCCGTCCGAGGCAAGCCGCATAAAGGCCCGCTCGCTTGACAGCATAAGCAATCGGCGAATCGCTTCTGTCAGGCTGAAGCCGCCCATGCTCGCGCACCCCGGCAAGGCCAGCAATGCACTCGCCGCCGCGCCGCCCAGAAACAGGCGACGCCCCACGGGCCGTGCAATCATTCCGGTCATATCCTTCTCCTCGATCCTTGCGGGACACGCCCCTGCCTGCCCATATAGCCACAACAGGCCCGAACACCCTCTAGAATTATCCAGATGAACCGCGTCCGACTCCTCATTCTCAACGCCGCGCTCGGCCCACTCGATTACCGGGTGCCCGATGGCATGGCAGTGGAGCCGGGGTCCGTGGTTATCGCCCCACTTGGCCCCCGGCAAGTGACCGGGATCGTTTGGGAAACAGACCGTCTGCCGGGCGAAAGCGTCCCCGATGCCAAACTGCGCCCTTTGCTGGGGTTGCTGCCCGTTCCCCCGCTCAGCGCAGCCCTGCGGCGGCTGGTGGAATGGACAGCAGATTATTACTGTGCATCGCTTGCCGCCGTGGCGCGCATGGTTCTTTCCAGCGGCGGCGCGCTGAAAGGCGGGGTGACGACGACCGAATACCGCCTGACTGGCCAGCCGCCATCGCGCATGACGCCAAAGCGCGAACAGGCCATCACTCGGCTGGAAGGCGAACAGGCAACAATCCGTGAACTTGCCGCTCTTGCAGGCGTTTCCGATGCCGTGCTGCGCGGGCTTGTAACAGATGGTGTGCTGGAAGCTGTCGTGGTCGATTGTGACCAGCCCTACCCGCCGGCCATGCCGGACCATGCCGCGCCTGACCTTTCCCCAGCCCAGCATGAGGCCGCGGCCCGGTTCTGCGAAGCTGTCGATGAAGGCGGGTTTGCGCCTTTCCTGCTCGATGGTGTGACCGGGTCCGGCAAGACAGAAGTCTATTTCGAAGCCATCGCAACGGCCATCAGAAACAACCGCCAAGTGCTTGTCCTGATGCCTGAAATCGCACTGACACAAGCCTTCCTGCGCCGGTTCGAGGATCGCTTCGGCGCAGCCCCTGTGATCTGGCACAGCGCGCTCAAATCAACCGAGCGGCGGCGGGCATGGCGCGCCATCGCCAAAGGACCACAGGACGGCGGAGCGCAAGTGATCGTGGGCGCGCGCTCGGCGCTGTTCCTGCCTTATGCCGCGCTCGGCCTCATCGTGGTGGACGAAGCGCATGAAGTCTCGTTCAAGCAGGATGATGGCGTGCGCTATAATGCGCGCGATGTCGCCGTGATGCGCGCCCGGTTTGAACAGATTCCAGTAATCCTCGCCAGCGCGACACCCGCGCTTGAAAGCCTGCAAATGGCCGAAAGCGGGGTTTACGCAAAAGTGGACCTGCCATCGCGCTTTGGCGGGGCCACGCTGCCTGACATTACCATTGTCGATCTGCGCGCGCATGAGCCGGAGCGCGGCCACTGGATTGCCCCACCGCTGGTGGAAGCTCTGGAAGTGCGGCTGGAGCGCGGCGAACAATCGCTGCTGTTCCTGAACCGTCGGGGTTACGCTCCGCTGACGCTGTGCCGCCACTGCGGCTATCGTTTCCAGTGTCCCAATTGTTCGGCCTGGCTGGTCGAACATCGCTTGAGCCAGCGGCTCGCCTGCCATCATTGCGGGCATGAAACCGCCCCGCCCGATGCTTGCCC
>JAGREQ010000074.1 GCA_020446465.1 Novosphingobium sp.
AATCGGCGGCGACGGGTTGGCAACGCCAGCCGGCACCTGCAGCTTGATATAGCCGTCAATTTTCTTGGCCACGATGGCCTCCTTTCACACTGTCGGGCGAAACCGTTGGCTCACCCTCATGATAAGCGGTCAAACAAGTGGCATGGCCACTCTTCCGCACGGGTTCCCGTATCCTGTCCAGACTACGGAAGGCGCGCGCATAGCCGCGAACGCGGGGCAATGCAAGCCGATCCGGACTATACCGACGCGTCTGCCACCACGGCAGGCCACGCAATCATTTCTTCATCTTGTGGGTTTGCAGAAAGATCAGTTCGCGCAACTGTTCAGGCTCAGGAAGTTCCAGCCCGGCCAGATCCGCAATGCCGACAATCTCGTCTTCGCCATAGCAACGCGCCAGCGCAATCGTCTTTGGCCTGATGCGCCCACTGGTTTTCAGGGAGTAGAAAGGGCTGACGACCGGCTTGTCGACCTCATCAGGGTCTTCATCCACGATCATGGCCAGACGGTCGCTCCGCAATCTGACAAAGGAACCGACCGGGTAAATGCCAACCGATTCGATAAAGTGCCGCAACAGATCGGCATCGAACGCACCTGCCATCTCCCCCAGCCTGGCAACGGCCTGTGCAGGGTCCAGCGGCGGGGCATTGTTGTCGCCCACGAGCAGGTAATCAAAGGTATCGCAAATTGCCGCCATGCGGGCGAAAAGCGAAATTTCCGCCCCCTTCAGCCCATTGGGAAACCCGCTGCCGTTCATGTATTCGTGATGCTGCGAACAGGCCAGAATGACACTTTCAGGAAAATTGCCGGATTCCCGCAGGGACTTTTCCCCCAGTCCCACATGCTGACGCCATATTCCCGGCGGCGCATCGCTGAAATCGCCATTGGGTGCGGCGGCTTCTCTGGGCAGAAGGTTAGTACCTATATCGAGGAAAAGTCCGGCCAGGCCGGCTTCGCGTACCGCATCGGGGGCAAGCTGCATCTTGCGCGCAAGGGAAACCATCAACGCACTGACGGAAAGCGCGTGCCGATAGACAAATTCGTTGTTGAGCTTGCACCGCATCAGCCCGCCGAATGCGTGCGGGTTCCTTTGAACGGAGGCATAGATTTCCTCAACCAGAGGTTCGGCCTTGCGAATGCTGACAGCTTTGCCAAGGCGCACATCGGCAAAGGCTTTGGACACGGCCCGCTGCGCCCTGTCCGCAACAACTCCCGCTGCTTTCAGTTCTGTTGCGATGGTCGCAGGGCCGGTTGCGTCAAGATCGACCGAGCGCCGGGTTCTGAGTGCAGCAGCCCTGGTCACAGGTGCGGACAGGTCGACCGGTTTCGCCAGCGAAGGGCTGGCGTCCGGCGGGCGCCCCCCGGAAACCGCCGCAACGTCCTTGCCCTTCGACGTGTCGATAATCACGCTTTCGAGGTCGCTGGAACGCAAATGCTCAAGATTGTCAGGATCTTCAAGCATGAAACGGGATTTCCAGAAGGGGTGTTTGAACCAGCTTCCCTCCATCTTGTGAATGAACATGCCCAATTCGACGTCAGACAGGGCGACGCGCTTCAGCATCGGCAAGCCTTTCAATTATCGCAAGATTTGAATTTCCAGGTGCGGCTTTGATAGGGTTTTCGATGCAAGAGTCCATGAAGTGGAGCATACGCAATTGCGCGTATTGGTGCCGTATCAGGACAGCGCGCTTGTCACATCGCCGTTTCAACTATGACCCAGCCGCCGATGACAAGGAACAGCAACGCCGCAATCAGCCGGACCAGTTTCAAAGGCACAATGTCGACGATCCTGTTGCCGAAATAGACTGCCGGGACATTGGCCAGCATCATGCCGAGCGTCGTGCCGAGCGTCACGAACAGCACACTCTGGAACTGCGCGCCCAGCGCAATGGTGGCGACCTGGGTCTTGTCACCAATCTCCACGATGAAGAACGCAATGAGGGTCGTGATGAATGCACCGAAACGCGGCGCCTTTGGCTCTTCATCGTCATCGAGTTTATCAGGAACGAGCGTCCACAGAGCCATTGCGATAAAGCTCGCCCCGACTGCATAGCGGAACCAGGTGCCTTGCAGCAGATCAGCGACAGACTGCCCGACAAAGGCCGCAATCCCGTGATTGGCCAGTGTGGCGAACAAAATGCCAAGGATAATCGGCAGGGGTTTGCGGAACCGGGTTGCCAGCACAATCGCCAGCAGCATCGTCTTGTCGCCAATTTCCGCGAGCGCAACCACGGCAGTGGACGTCAGGATGGCTTCCATGAAAAATCTCCGGGCCGGACAATCAAGACAGCAACAGCACCAGACCTTCCGCCCGGCCGGACGAAAGTCAGGTGCCATTGGTCTTGCCCGAACGGAACCTCCGTCCTCCTGCGCCATGACCTCTCGGCCAAGTATGTTGACACAGGAAACCGCTTGCGCGGCGAGCTACTCCCCAAATGACGAGGGCGCGCTAGCAATCAGAGATAACGAACGCAAGCCCCGCGCACGCGCGATAGCTGCGCGATTGGCTGCTTACTTGCTGAGTTCGACCTGCTCGAAATCCAGTTCGACCGGCGTTGCACGGCCAAAGATGGAAACCGAAACCTTGACCTTGTTCTTGTCGAAGTCGAGTTCTTCCACCACGCCATTGAAGCTGGCGAACGGCCCGTCGAGCACTTTGACGCTGTCGCCGATTTCGTAATCGACATTGACCTGCTGCTTGGGTGCGGCCTTGGCTTCTTCCACACCGCCAAAGTAACGTGCGGCTTCCTTCTCGGAAATGGCCTGCGGTTTGCCGCCCGCGCCCAGAAATCCGGTGACCTTGGGCGTGTTCTTGACGAGGTGATAGACATCGTCCGTCAGTGTCAGCTTGGCCAGAACATAGCCGGGCATGAACTTGCGTTCGACCTGAACCTTCTTGCCGCGCTTGACTTCGGTCACGGTCTCGGTCGGAACTTCGACCGATTCGACAGCCTGCGAAAGGCCCAGCCGCTCCGCTTCCGAAAGAATCGAATCGCGCACCTTGTTTTCAAAGCCGGAATAAGCGTGGATGATGTACCAGCGGGCCATTGTCGTCTCGTTCGTTATCTGTCTGCTTGTGCGGGGGCGTGTCAGGCCAGTGTGAGGAGCCAGCGAACCACAGCGCCGAACAGCGAATCAACGCCAAGGAAGAACAGCGCCAGAATGACCATCAGGATCGCCACGAATATCGCGGTCGTCACTGTTTCCTGCCGGGTCGGCCAGACGACCTTGCTCGCTTCTGCACGAACCTGACGGAGAAATTCGCCGGGGCTTGTCTTTGCCATGACTTGTCGATCCCTCGTCGTTGTCAAACGCTGCTGTAAGCCAAACGCTGGTTGAACACGCATCGCCTTCCGCCACGGGCTCATCGCCGCCCCGGTCAAGTTCCGGGAGGGGCAATGCAATGTTCCGATGTCGGAAGACGTCACGCATCTAGGCCCGGCGTGACGCAAAAGCAAGCCTCGAACGCGGGGCTGCATTCATGATTTACCAATTGGGGCTTCCGCCGGGGCAATCAGGCCTATCGGGAACGCAACAACGGCGCAGCCCAACCTGCTGGCGCTGGTCCTTATGTCAGGCACTGCGCTCAAATTCGCTCAAGGCAACCCTCAGAAAGGAATCCGAAGAATGCTGAACTTCAAGGAGCTACCCTACCAGGCCCCGAAAAGGCGCGCGAGAAAACCGGGCTTGTCCATCGGCTCGATCGGGCCGTGTTTACGAAAACGCAAGCTCGCGTCGCTATACGGACGTGGCATTGTCCAGGAATCAGGACGGCTGCTGCGATATGTCGGGCTGGACACGGGCATTCTCCTTCGACTGCTTCTCGGTTCGTCGATGAAAATGCACGAGTCACATGTCCGGTTCCTGAAAAAGATCGCCGGTGTTCGTTCAGAATCCGGCACTTGTAGCCCGATCCCGATGGACGGAACATGCCATAAAATACGGAAATATGAGAGAAAATCGCCTGGCAGGGGTGACAGGATTCGAACCCGTGGCCCTCGGTTTTGGAGACCGATGCTCTACCAACTGAGCTACACCCCTGCAGGCCGGGCGGCACTTATAGGCTGGGTCGCTGCATTGCAAGCGCAACGGGCCAGTTCACGATATTTCCTGCCCGCCGCGCACCACAAGTGGATATTTTCAGCTCCCCGGCACTTCCCTTATGCCATCGCGGATCAAAATCTGGTATATGTGAACTTGTGCACGGTCCCGCCGCCCCCATCATTCCACCCGGCCTCTTGATGACGGCCTATCGCAGTGGAATCTTCCCGATGGCCGACAGCCGGGACGATACGGAGCTGTTCTGGATAGAACCGCGCGAACGTGCCATTCTCCCGCTCGACGGTTTCCATTGTTCACGCTCGCTGGCGAAAGTTCTGCGTAAAGGCACCTTCACGGTCACATGCAACGCCGCCTTTCGCGAGGTTGTGGAAGCCTGCGCCGCCCCTCGTCCCGATCATCCGGAAAGCTGGATCAGTGACAGGATTGCCCGCAGCTATGCCGCCTTGCATGAATTTGGCAACGCACATTCAGTTGAGTGCTGGCAGGATGGCGAACTGGTCGGCGGGCTATATGGCGTGGGGTTCGACCGGGTTTTCTGCGGCGAAAGCATGTTCAGCAAGGCGACCAATGCGTCCAAGGTGGCCCTGGCCTGGCTTGTCGCATCGTTACGGATGGCGAGGGTTGAATTGCTGGATTGCCAGTTCATGACAGACCACCTTGCGACAATGGGCGCGGTGGAAATCACGCAGCAGGAATATCTCGACTTGTTGCAAGCTGCCCAAAGCAAGGATCCGAGGAAGCCGGCCCCGCGCAGCCTGCCCGAAGGTTACTGGTCGTTATTGGCCGCAGCAGCAGGCGCTGGCGGCGAAGGTGCCGGTGCCGGTGACGGGGATGCGACAGGTGCAGGCGGGCGCGACGTGCCGGACGATTCGGCAGGCGCTGCCGTTTCACCGGGATACTTCATCTCGCACTTCTTGACCCAGACGTCATAGATCGGGTGTTCAACCACGTTAAGCGAAGGCGAATTCAGGAACAGCCAGCCTGAAAACACCTTGTGCCAGCGCAAGGGATCATCAACGGTTTTGCGCTCTTCAATCAGGACCTGCACGAATGCGCCGGTTTCTGACGGGCGCTCCCAACCCGGCGTCCGTTCACACGCGGACAGTTTGACGACGACATTGTCGATCCGGCGTGTCTCGCCCGGTTTCAGGACGATATCCTGACTGATATTGTTGCGTTTGTTCAGCAGGCCAAGTGTGGCGACCCTGTCATTCATCGGCGTTGCGCCCGAAGAATCCTTACCGCCCGTTGGTGCAGAAGCCCCCTTGTCGCCCAATTCGCGCGCGACTTCATCCGGGATGTCCGTTTTGACCGCTCCCGGTTTCGCCGCATCGGGTTCCTGGCTGCAAGCCCCGGTCAACAGCAGCGCGCCCAGCGCAGAGGCAAGCCAGAACTGCCTCTTCATTGTCAGCTGTCCGGCGTCCAGGCGTCGTAATCACCCGTTGCGGCTGCACGCTTGCCGCCCATTTCCAGTGCGCCTTTTGGCCGGTAGGCACTGGCAGTTCCCGTTGCGTTGGGCGTGTAATCGACTTCCCAGATACGCGGCGGGGGCAGGTTGCTTTCCGGCACGCCATCAAGGCTGCCATGCAGCCAGCCGTGCCATTCAGCAGGAACCCTGCTGGCATCGTTCGCGCCGTCATAGATCACCCAGCGCCGTTCGCTGCCGTCCGCGCGAGGCTTCTTCGCACGGTAATACTTGTTGCCCTGCGCGTCTGTGCCGACGTGTTCGCCAGTCATCGCGCTGTTGAGCAGAGTGCTGATGGTCGCACCATCCCACCACGTAAAGATCTTGCCGAGGATTCCCATGCGCCATCCGTTAGCCGCAAGGGTGCCCTGAACGCAAGCAAGACTCGCACGCCATCGGACAAGGTGATGGTGATTTCCCGTCAGGTGTCAGCCACCCCGCGCAGGATCGCTCCATTCCACCCGATCACCAGGCCGAATGCCCAGTTCAGCGGCGCGTCCGCCGTTCAATTCCAGCACTGCCCCCGCAGCCCCAACCGAAAGCCGGGGATCAAGCGAATAGGGTTCGGCGTTGGCGACGATATTGTTGATCCGCCCATCCGGCCCGACGAAGATGATATCGAGTGGAATGACCGTGTTCTTCATCCAGAACGCGGCAGGCGCAGGCGGATTACGCGGGAAAATCATTCCTTCATCCTGCCCCATGGCTTCCCGGAACATCAGCCCTCGCGCCTGCTGGGCGCTGGTCCGGGCCACTTCGACCTGAAAGACGTGGCGCTCGCCATCGCGCGCAACCACCAGCGGCACCACATCCAGCCCTGAAACGGGGTGATGCGGCGGAACTGCATCGCCCGGATCAGGTGCAACCGCCGTCGTCGGGCGGGCTTGCGGTTCTGCCGGGGAGCAGGCGGCAAGGATCAGGACACCAAGCGCAACGCCGCTCCATATCCGGCCATGATACAGATGCTTCAATCGTAACATTGTCCGGCCCACTCCACCGCATCATCTACCGTCTGTGCATCGACAAGCGCACAGGCATTTTCAAGCCTGTGCCCCGCGCGCAACATGGCCGCAATCTGTTTTTCGCGCAGCTTGCGATCTGGCTCGCCCCGCCCGAACGGCCCGAAGCGCCGCTTGCGCGCCAGGACCAGAGCCGCCTGGCGTTCTGCAACCGCATCGGGCGCGACATCGGCACGGTCGGCCGCATCCACACCGGCAGCGCTCAAAGCCTGGGAAATACGGCGCGGCCCATAGCCCCGCCGCAACAGGCCGCCAGCCCGCGCCCGTGCATAGGCAGCGTCATCCACATAGCCCAGCGCGACAAAACGGGCCGAAATCACGGCAGGGTCGGGCATCGGGCCGCTGTCCGCGTCCCAGCCCCGTTCACGCAATTTGCGCGCAAGATAACTTTCCAGTTTGGTCGAAGTTGTGGAAAAACGCGCCACATAAGCCAGCGCAATTTCTTCAAAACCCTTTGAATCAAGGGGTTTTCGTGCCTTGCGTGGCCGTCCGTTGCGGTCGGAAACATGGTTATCATTTTCCTGCATTGCCCTATTCGTGCCACAGTCCCGTAAGAAGGGAAACGCCAGAAACTCACCGGCAATAACCGCGCCGGTCATTTTGCGTTCACATGCGGGAGCCGACTGACCGCCCGTCTGAACAAAGGGTACGCAACACAAGATGACGGATTCCACGATGAAGCCCACGCCCAACACATGTGCGCTGCCGCGCCGCTGGTCCGACTTCAGCACATTCGGGGATGCTCTCGACTATGCCGCGCAAGGCACGCGCGGGCTGAACTTCCACGATCCGCGCGGAAACCTCACCCGTGCGTATTCTTATGCCGAACTGCGTGACGATGCGCTGGCCATGGCCCGGCGCCTTGTTGCCCACGGCATCAAACCCAACGATCGTATCGCCCTGATTGCCGAAACCGGGCCGGAGTTTGCCGCCCTGTTCTGCGGGACGATCTATGCCGGTGCATGGCCCGTTCCCCTGCCCCTGCCGACAAGTTTCGGCGGCAAGGAAAACTATATCGAACAGCTTTCCGTCCAGTTGAAAAGCAGCGACCCGACTGTCCTGTTCTTCCCGGCGGAAATAGCCGAGATGGCTGGCGCTGCGGCTGGCCGGCAGGGATGTGAAGGCATTGCCTGGGGTGATTTTTCCGCAAGCCATGCTGCCGATTGCGCGCTGCCCGACGCAAACCCTGACGACATCTGTTATCTTCAGTATTCCAGCGGATCGACCCGCTTCCCCCACGGTGTTGCTGTCACGCATGAGGCGCTGCTCAACAACCTTGCCGGTCACGCGCACGGGATGGAACTGGAAGAGCATGATCGCTGCATCAGCTGGCTGCCGTGGTATCATGACATGGGACTGGTGGGCTGCTTCCTTTCGCCTATCGCCAATCAGGTTTCGGTCGACTACCTGAAGACCGAGGATTTCGCCCGCCGCCCGCTGGCATGGCTCGACATGATCAGCCGCAACGAAGGCACGACCGTCTCCTATTCCCCCACGTTTGGGTATGACATTTGCGCGCGGCGCATCTCCAGCCAGTCCAACGTGGCCGAACGGTTCGACCTGTCGCGCTGGCGGCTGGCTGGAAACGGAGCAGACATGATCCGGCCCGACGTGATGCAAGGCTTCGTCAATGCCTTTGCCGACGCCGGTTTCAAGGCAAGCGCGTTCCTGCCAAGCTATGGGTTGGCAGAAGCCACTCTCGCCGTGACGATCATGCCGCCGGGTGAAGGCATCCGCGTCGAACTGGTGGAGGAAGAGCGTCTTTCGGGCGTTCCGCGTGATCTGTCGCGCCCCGCCCGTTATCGCGCCATTGTCAACTGCGGCAAGGCCGTGCGCGACATGGACATCGAAATCCGCGGGGAAAGCGGCAAGGAACTGTCCGATCATCACATTGGTAAAGTGTGGTGCAAAGGGCCGAGTGTCATGCACTCCTATTTCCGCGATCCGGACGCGACCAGCGAATGTCTGGTCGATGGCTGGCTGGATACAGGCGACATGGGCTACATGGCCGATGGCTATCTGTTCATTGTCGGCCGCGCCAAGGACATGATCATCATCAACGGCAAGAACCACTGGCCACAGGATATTGAATGGGCCGTGGAACAGCTCCCCGGTTTCCACCAGGGCGACATTGCCGCCTTTGCGGTCGAGACGGAAAATGGCGAAGAAGCGCCCGCCGTGCTCGTCCATTGCCGGGTTTCCGACCCTGTCGAACGGGTCAGGCTGCGTGACGAAATCCGCGACAAGG
>JAGREQ010000075.1 GCA_020446465.1 Novosphingobium sp.
ACACGCCCTTCTTCATCTCGCCCGAATATTCGGTGTTGCCGATCAGGATCAGCTTTTCCGTGAGATTGACCGCTATCACCGTATCGCTACGGCAGCCGTGACGTTCCGGATCGGCCTTGAAGCTGGGAAGGTTGATGATCGTGTATTCCGGCGTGAAATCAGCCAATTCTTCAGCAGTCGGGCGCACCAGCAGCGTACGCACGAACAGCGAGTGCCAGGCCATCTCCGTAATGACGCGAACGTTTACGCGGTATTCGGGCTGCGAGCCGCCGAACAGATCAGCGACGTAGATTTCTTCCTGACCTGCAACAGCGGCCATGAAATCGGCCTTGAGGTTGGCGAAATGCTTCGGGTCCATCGGCTGATTGATGGCCCCCCAGTTGATCGTCTCTTCCGTCATGGCATCACGCACCATGAACTTGTCCTTCACGCTTCGGCCAGTGAAGCGTCCTGTCTCGACAACGAGCGGGCCATGCGCGGCAAGCTTGCCTTCGCCCTTGCGGATAGCATGTTCGACCAGAGCGGGCGTACCAAGGTTGGCATATACGGTAGCGTCCGTAACGATGCCCTGGCGGTCAAGCGGGAAGGAAAGCGAAACAGTCAACTTCATCTCCTGGAAGCAGGCAATTGGTGGGGCGAAAAATTTCGACGGCGCATCGCGCATAGTCGGGAGATCGCATTCCGTCAATTTTCAGAATTTTATTGAACAAATTATGCTTAATTACAGAATTTTACCGCACCGCGATAAAAATGCAGTTCTATGCCATCGCTGGCATTATTGTCTCGGTGCGACTCTGCCGCTAACCCTTTTGGTCATGATCAGGTGCCGTGCACCCATGACGCAGGAGAGTCGCTACAGATGGAAACGGACCGCACCTCGCATGGATATGCCGCAGGCGCGCATCCGCACGACGAAGAGCGACGCCAGCAAGTCATCGCGCTGGTCGATGATGATCGCAACATTCTGACGTCTGTATCTATTGCCCTCCAGTCAGAAGGTTACGCCACGCGCGTCTATTCGGACGGCACGACCGCGCTCAAGGCCCTGATCGAAACGCCCGCTGACCTTGGCGTGTTCGATATCAAGATGCCGCGGATGGATGGTCTTGAACTGCTGCGCCACTTGCGCGAGGAAACCGACTTTCCCGTAATCTTCCTCACCAGCAAGGATGATGAACAGGACGAACTTGCAGGGCTTGAACTGGGTGCGGACGATTACATCGCAAAGCCGTTCAGCCAGCGCCTGCTTCTTGCGCGCATTCGCGCAATTTTGCGGCGTGGTGCATCATCTGCAGGCGATGGGGAAACCGACAATGAATCTGGATCGGAACGGCTCCTTGTCCGAAGCCGTCTGACCATGGACCCGGCCCGCCACCATGTCAGTTGGGATGGCAAACCCGTCGGCCTGACAGTGACCGAGTTCCTTATGCTGGAAGCCCTGGCGACCCGGCCCGGCGTCATCAAGAACCGCAACCAGTTAATGGATGCAGCCTATCAGGATGATGTGTTTGTGGATGATCGCACGGTCGACAGCCACATCAAGAGAATGCGCCGCAAGTTCCGTGCAGTCGATCCCGATTTTACCGCAATCGAAACCCTCTACGGCGCGGGATACAGTTTTTCCAATGAGTGAGAGCAACCAGACCAGTGAGCCACCGCACGGCTGGCTTTATCACCTGTTCTGGATCAGTCGGCCATCGCTGACAGCGCGTATTCTTACCGTCAACATCGTTGCGCTGGCGCTGCTGGCAGGCAGTCTGTTCTACCTCGATTCCTACCGCAAGCAACTTCTGCAGGAACGTTTCAAACTTGCCCGCAGCGAAGCCCAGATTGCAGCCGAGGCGCTGGTGGTATCAACCCCGGAACGCCAACGCGCGCTGCTTGGCCAACTGGGCAAGGAACAACGCCTGCGATTGCGCCTGTTCGACAAGTCCGGGAACCTTGTCGCCGACAGCTTCGAAATTTCTGAACCAAGCTTCACGCTAATCGATCCCGCGTCAGAGCCATGGTATCAGAATGCGGCCCGGCTGCTTGACCGGGGTATGGATGCGCTTGTCGGAGCACGATCCATTCCCGACTATTCCGAGCCAGAGCCGGCGGCCGACGGCAGCCCTCCCCATGCAGAACAATGGCCTGAACTGCGCCAGGCACGAGCTGAAGGCCGCAGCCAGATCATGCTGCGGCACGCCCCTGATCGTACGCCTGTCATTTCAGCGGCATCGCCTGTCGGCAAGGATGGCGCGATGCTGCTGACAACGCGCAATGCAGTCGACATCACCGAAGATGTGCGCGCTGCCCGTCAGACTCTGGCGATCGTGATTGCCATTGCGCTTGCCATTTCGGTCCAGCTTTCGCTGTTTCTTGCCCGAACAATCGTCAAACCATTACGAACGCTTGTCCGTGCTTCGGTTCGGGTCCGCCTTGGACGCGACCGTGAAGTAGAAGTGCCGCGTCTGCCCGACCGCAAGGACGAGATCGGGATGCTGGCCCGCGCTATTTCCGATATGACGGCCGCCTTGCGCCACCGGATCGACGCTGTCGAAACTTTCGCCGCGGACGTTGCCCATGAAATCAAGAACCCGCTTGCCTCTTTGCGCAGTGCGCTTGAATCCCTTGAAAAAGTAACCGACGTTGAATTGCGAAGGCAATTGGTTGCCATCGCCGTCCACGATGTTCGCCGGATAGACCGGCTGGTAACCGAGATTGCCGACGCCAGCCGGATCGACGCGGAAATGAGCCGGGCCGTCTTCGAATCCGTCGACATTGCCGCACTGGCAGGCAACCTTATCGACGCCAGAAAGAACAGACCAGCCCCGCACAACTGCACATTCACGCTCGACCGAAGACAAGCTAGCGACGCCCGCATTCTGGGCGTGCCTTCGCGGCTGGAACGCGTGATAGAAAACCTGCTGGACAATGCTGCATCATTCTCTCCGCCGGGTACTCCCGTTGAAGTGGTCATCTGCGAGACAGAGGATCAGGTCGAATTGTCCGTATGCGATGGCGGCCCCGGTATTCCGGAAGAGGAACGTGAGGCCGTGTTCCGCCGGTTCCATTCCGTGCGGCCAGAGTCCGAAAGTTTTGGCGATCACAGCGGCCTTGGCCTCGCCATTGCCCGCACCATTGCCGAAGCACACGACGGCACCTTGCGGGCGGAAAGTCGCGTGGATGGGCAGCCCGGCGCCTGCCTTGTCCTGTCGTTGCCTAAGGCCAGCGGACAACTGCTGGCCATGATGGAAAAGTTGTGACCCGCCCCACCCCTTTTCTGCATCAGGCAAGCTGCGTTGCCATCAACGGGCGTGCGGTGCTGATCGAAGGCGCGCCCGGCACGGGCAAGTCCAGTCTCGCGCTGACGCTGATCGACCGTGGCGCAATGCTCGTTGGCGATGATGGTGTCCGGCTCACTGCGCGTGATGGCCTGCTAATGGCCGCGCCCCCGCCCAACACCGCCGGCATGATCGAAATCCGCAACCTCGGCATTGCCCGGATGGAGCCTTGTGCGGCCCCGGTCGCGCTTGCGATCATGCTCGATAGCGCCGCCCCCCGGTTTATCGAGCACGCTGAACAGACACAGCGGGTCGGCGTTACCGTTCCACTGGTCAGGCTATGGCCGGAAAGCCCCGTGCTGGCCTTGCGCGCCGAGTGGGCCTTGCGCCTCTATGGACTGGTGCTGGATTGATCGCGGCAATGTCGGACCACTACCCCTGATCCCCCCTTCACTTTCGACCAAGAGGGGAGCAGACAGAACGGCTATGGTCAGCGATTCGCCAGATAGCCGCCAGCGCATTCTCCTTGTCACCGGGATGCTGGGTGCAGGCAAGACCACCGCTCTGCGCGTGCTGGAAGATCTTGGTTGGGAAGCCATCGACAATTTCCCTATCCGCCTGCTTGATCGCCTGATCGGAGATGCACCCGAAACCAGCAAACAGCCTGGCGACAGCGCGTTACCAGTGCCCCTGGCGATCGGCTTTGACAGCCGCACGCGCGGCTTTGACCCATCCGATATCATTCAGCAGGTAAAGCACCTGACAGTGCGACCCGACCTTGTTCTCACCACGCTGTTTCTTGACTGTGCCAGCCACGAACTCCAGCGGCGCTATAACGAAACGCGCCGCCGCCACCCGCAGGCCCAGGGTTTGCCTGTCGAAGCAGGCATAGAGGCTGAACGCGAATTGCTTGCGCCGCTGCGGCGCTGGGCAGACGCAGTCGTTTCAACAACCCAGTTTAATTCCAACGAGCTGCAACAGGTCATTCGTGACCGCTTCGCGCATGATGCGCCAGCGCAAATGACCATCACCATCAGCAGTTTCGGCTTTGCGCGCGGCATCCCGCCCGTCGCCGACCTGATGTTCGACATGCGCTTCCTTGATAATCCGCACTGGATGCCCGAATTGCGGGAACAGACCGGCCTTGATGAAGGTGTGGGCGATCATATTCGCAACGATCCGGCATTTGCCGACAGCTTTGCCCGATTGCGTGATTTGCTACTGTTGTTGCTGCCGCGATACGAAGCCCAGGGCAAAAGCTACGTCAACATTGCCTTTGGTTGCACAGGCGGCAGGCATCGTTCGGTTTTCTTTGCAGAACTCATCGCCGGGGCCTTGCGCGAGGCGGGATTTTCGCCCACTGTGCTACACCGCAATCTGGGCTCTCGCGCTGCTGAAATGATAGAAGGGCCGCAGCAATCATGAAACATCGGGTTCACACCGCACCCTATGCGCCAGGATCGCCATCCGCCGGGTATCGGAGCATTTTCCTTATATGATTGGAATGATTTTGGTCACTCACGGCCAGTTGGCCAAGGAGTTTGTGCAGGCGATGGAGCATGTCGTTGGCCGGCAGGAATCCGTCGCGACCATCTGCATTGGCCCCAACGACGACATGGAAAAACGCCGGAACGAAATCCGCAAGGCAATTGACGTTGTGGACAATGGCCAGGGCGTGATCGTGTTGACAGACCTTTTTGGCGGCACGCCGTCCAACCTTGCCATCTCGCTGATGGACGCTGGGCGCGTCGAAGTGATCGCGGGTATCAACCTGCCCATGCTGATCCGCCTCGCCGGCGCCCGCAAGACAATGAACATCACCGACGCAGTCATGGCCACGCGCGACGCAGGGCGTAACTACATCACGATCGCATCGGAATTTCTGGGGCAAGATGCCTGACAAAGGCCCGCCAATGGGGAGAGCGGCGTGGGTGAAGCACGACAATCAGTGGTCATTATCAACAAGCGTGGGCTTCATGCCCGCGCCAGCGCGAAGTTTGTAGAGGCCGTCAGCCTGCTGCCTGATGGCACCGGCGTTCAGGTCGCCAAGGATGGCGCATGTGCCGCCGGCGCGTCGATCCTGGGCCTGATGATGCTGGGCGCTGCGAAAGGCGACACCGTGGAAATCATTGTCGAGGGCAATGAGGCTGACCGCGCGCTGGATCAGCTTGTCACGCTTGTCGCCACGGGCTTTGGCGAAGAATAAGGCACGGCAGCGGACCATCACGATGCGGCGCCAGATTACCGGCCTTTCCAATCCGACCGTCAAATACCTGCGCTCGTTGCGAGAGAAGAAGCACCGCAAGCGCGAACAGCGGTTCCTCGCCGAAGGGTTGCGCCTGCTGACGGATGCGCGCGAATGCGGCCACGTTCCGCAAGTGCTGGTCATGGCGGCAGACCGCGATCCCCACCCCTTGCTCAATGCACTCGAACTGGCCGTGGACCAGACAGGCGGTGAGGTAATCGAAACAACACCGGACGTTCTGGCCAAGATCACGGGCAAGGATAATCCGCAAGCCGTCGCCGGGGTCTTTGCCGAATTTGATACCTCGCTTGCCAGTCTGCCACGCGAATCCGCACAGATATGGTTGGTGGCGCAGGCGCTGCGCGATCCGGGCAATCTTGGCACCATGCTGCGGACAGGCGATGCCGTGGGCGCGGGCGGGTTGATCCTGATCGACGATTGCGCCGACCCGTTCTCGGTCGAGGCGGTCCGGGCCAGCATGGGCGCCGTCTTCACGCAGCGGATTGCACAGGCCCGCTGGGAAGACTTCCACCCATGGTTGCGCGCGGGCCCCGGCCAGTTGGTCGCCGCCTCTCTGCGCGATGCCCAGCCTTACCGCGGCGCGCCTTATGCTGCGCCGTGTTTCATCATGGTCGGCAACGAATCGCGAGGCCTCCCGGAAGAATACGAAATGGCCTGCGATCTCAGGGTGACGATGCCCATGCGCGGGCGGGCAGACAGTCTCAATGCGGCCGTGGCAGCAGCGGTATTGGCCTACGAAGTGCTGGATAAACTCGAAAGCTGAATTTTCGCATGTAGCTGGAACAAGTTGCGGCGATGGGGCGTTCATCCAATGCTCAGCCCACCGCATGCACAATACATCTCATGCCTGTGTCACTTACGCCTCGCACTCCGACATTATTCGCCCACATCGCGGCAGGGTTGGCGCTGGCGGCACTTCTTGCAGGATGCACGGTTCTGGCCAATCCTTCCAGCGAACTGGATGGCAGCGAATGGCGGTTGCAGACACTTGACGGTGATGAGCTGGCAAGCAGCAACGCAAGGTTCAAGTTCACCGGCGATCAGTTGCGGGCAAGTGCGGGCTGCAATACGATGACCGGGAACTGGCGGGTTGAAGATAGCAGGCTTTTGATCGGGCCACTTATGCAAACCGAAATGTATTGTGCTGGCCCGACGTGGGAACAGGAAAAGACACTCGGCGCGCTCCTCGCCAGTGCGCCGGTGTTGAGCAATGATGACAAATGGACCGCCCTGACGCTTACCTCACGGGGACATTCGGCGGAACTTGTGCGTATCACGAAGCCTTAGGGCGCGGCGGCATCCTGTCGAGATTCCAGCGCCGAGACATCTTCGTTATTGTAGCGCGGTGTGGCCTCCACCAGCGGCACTTCGTCTATCTCGCGCTTGCCGATTTCGATACCTTTTTCCGCAAGCCGTTTGCCCGATGACAGCACATTGCGTTCAAAGCTGCCGACAAACTTGTTATAGTTATTGACGGCAGTTTCCAGTCCGCCACCAACGCGCTTCAGGTGATCTGCCGCGACGGCCAGACGATCATAAAGCTCGGCCCCGGCCTTCCCGATTTCCACCGCTTCGCGCGCGATCTGATCCTGCCGCCAGACTTGCGCCACTGTCCGGGCGATGGCCACAAGGTTGGTCGGCGTTGCGAGCAACACCTTGTTGCGGAAAGCGAAGTCCCAAAGTTCGGGGTCATGCTCCAAAGCTGCCGCGACAAAATGTTCGCCCGGCACGAACATCACGACATAGTCTGGCGCATCGTCGAACTGGCTCTGATAACTCTTGGCGCCCAGCGTCTGGACGTGGTTGCGCATGGACTTGGCATGAAGGTCAAGATGGCGCTTGCGCTCTGCTTCGTCGTCCGCCTCGAACGCAGCCTGATAGGCATTGAGCGACACCTTGGCGTCGATGACCAGTTTCTTCTGGCCCGGCACGTTGACGATCGCGTCAGGGCGAAGGCGGCCTTCCTCGGTATCCAGCGAATGTTCAAGGTGGAAATCAGTGTGTTCTGAAAGGCCGCACTGTTCGAGCACATTTTGCAGCGCCCGTTCCCCCCAGCGCCCCCGCGCTTTGGGAGCGTTGGTCAACGAATTGCCCAGCCTTTGCGCTTCGCGCCGCACTTCATCCTGACTTGCCCGCATTTCGCGAATCACGCCATGAAGCTGCCCGAAAGCATCGACCCGCTGCTTTTCAAGCGTCTCGACCTGCTCTTCATACTTGCGGAGCCGGTCGCCCACTGGCTGCAAAAGCGCTTTCAGCTTTTCTTCGGATGATTTTTCCGCATGACCGAAGCGTTCATTGGCGCGGGCAAGAAAATCCTCCTGCGCCTTGCCCAGAACTGCCGCCCCTGTGTTCTGAAACTCCTTGAGCAGTTCTTCCCGCGCGGTCACAAGCAGGCGTTTCTGCTCCTCAAAATTGGCGGCATTGGCCTTGAGCGTCGCAAGTTCAGTGGCAAGAGCGCCCTTTTCATCCCGCACGCTTGTCAGTTCACCTGCCAGAGCATCGGCGCGGGCGGCCCGTTCTTCTGCCCCGGCAAGTTCTGTCACAGCCCGGCGGAACCTGCCATCCAGATCGCGCGCTTCTGCATCGCGCGCCGCAAAACGCTCCCGCCAGTCAGCCAGCGGGCGCGATCCAAAAAACCAAGTTATCCCTGTTCCAATGCAAATGCCGGTTATCAACGCTATCAATGAAAGTAGCTGACTATCCATTTCACTCTCCCCAATGGCCCGGCAGCTAAAGCCACCGGGACCAGAGGTCGTTACTCCCTTTCAACGATACCGATATCTCGCAACGCAGAACGCACCGAAGCAAAACCTATCGGCGAAACTGCGTATATTGTTCCATCCGCTCGCATCAGCATCCAATGAATGCCATCCGGGAGACGACACGTGGAATGAAGCCCAAGCATGGCTTCGCCTCCTGTGTCGATCAGATTAAACTAATCGGGCGAGGTGCTCCGGTTCTAAAGCGAAGATTGGGTAATATAGGCGGGGCGAGAATAGCAGGGCTCTAATTAAATGAGTATTTGCCCTGTTCCGACCGGCGCCTTCAACCTTGGTTCTCTTTTTCAGCGGAATAACCAATGCCCTAAACGGTCGTGAAGTTTCTAAGGCCCCATTTTTTCGCCCTCCTCAAAGTGAACGGAAAGCGAACATCTCACACCCCGGCGTGAGTGGCAAGCCGGCAGTAGCAAACTATGTGGATATCAAAGGATCAAGCAGCCTTGCGCAATTTTTCCAGCTTCTTGAG
>JAGREQ010000076.1 GCA_020446465.1 Novosphingobium sp.
CTCGCCAGGACATCGCCGCGCGGCTGGAGCGCGATCTGGGTTTTTCACGCCTTTTGTGGCTGGGCGATGGGCTGATAAACGACCATACCGATGGCCACGTCGATAACCTTGCGCGCTTTGTCGCGCCGGGTGTTCTGGCCCTGCCCCGCGCAACCGGGGCGGACGATCCCAACGCCGCAATCTATACAGATGCCAAAGCCCGCGCCGAAGCATTCGGACTTGCCGTGCGCGAAGTGCCCTCGCCCGGCCGGGTCGAAACGGACGGCCATATCGAACCTGCAAGCTATATGAACTTTGCGATCACAACAAAGCTCGTGGTCGTGCCGACGTATGGCACCGCGCACGATGCTGATGGCGTTGCCGCCGTGGCCGACCTCTTTCCCGATCGTGACGTGGTCGGCATTCTTGCCGATGCGGTCCTCGCCGGCGGGGGATCGTTCCACTGCGCCAGCCAGCAAATGCCAGCTTTAACCTTTCAGTAAGATTGGCGCGCCACAATGCGGGCATGGCCAAAGCATTCGCCCTTGCCCGCGCACGCTTCCCGGACTTTCCGGTTGAAACGCTGCATGTGCTGATTGTCTATGGCTGCGCGCTGGCGCTGATTGCGGCTGGCAACGCCCTGCCTTTCTGAAATCGCGAATTACTCCCGCCGCTTATCGCGGTGTGGCAAACCATATCGTGTGCTTTGCACCCTTGCCGTTACTGCGCGCCCGCACCACCTGTTCGTCAACGACAAACCCGCTTTTTCCCAGCCGTCTGGTAAAAGCCGGGTCCGGCCCTGCTGACCAGATCGCAAGGACACCACCGGGGCGCAAGGTCGCCCTGGCCGCGGCCAGTCCATCACGCGTATAGATTGCATCGTTTTCCATGCGGACAAGCCCGTCAGGCCCATTGTCAACGTCGAGCAGGATCGCATCATAGCCGTGCTGCGCATCGGCAATGGCCGCTGCCACATCGCCCATCACAAGATCAACCCGGCGGTCATCAAGGCAGCCTCTGGCCACTTCCGCCATCGGCCCGCGCGCCCATGCGATGATTTCCGGCACCAGTTCCACGACTGTCACCCGCCCATCCGGGCCGAGCCTTTCCAGCGCCGCGCGCAAGGTAAAGCCCATGCCGTAGCCCCCGATCAAGAGGTGCGGGGCAGCCTTCTTGCCAAGGCGATCTATCGCCATCTCCGCAAGGGCGACCTCTGAGCCCCACTTGCGCGTGCTCATCAGTTCATTGTGGCCCAGCACGATCATGAAATCGCGATCATGCCGGTAAAGCTCCAGCAGCTCGCCACCGGGCACTTGCGCCGTGCCGAGCAGTTCGCGCTGGATCACTTGCGATCTGGCGCGGTTGCCGCCTCTTTCAGCATGGCAACGGCGTCATCAAGGCTGATGACCTGCTGTTGTTTTTCACCCAGCGTGCGAATGGCGACTGTGCCTTCTTCTGCCTCGCGCATACCGACAACCAGCAAGTGCGGCACTTTTGCGACCGAGTGTTCGCGCACCTTGTAGTTGATCTTTTCGTTGCGGAAATCGGTTTCAACGCGAATCCCGGCAGCCTTCAGCTTTGCTTCCACTGTGCGGCCATAATCATCCGCATCGGAAACGATAGTGGCGACCACGGCCTGCACCGGCGCGAGCCAGACGGGCAGACGGCCCGCGTTATGTTCGATCAGGATTCCGATGAAGCGTTCGTATGATCCGAAGATGGCACGGTGGAGCATAACCGGGCGGTGCCTGTCGCCATCTTCGCCAATATAGCTTGCATCCAGGCGTTCAGGCAGCACCCGGTCAGACTGGATCGTGCCGACCTGCCAGGTGCGGCCAATCGCGTCGGTCAGGTGCCATTCCAGCTTGGGCGCATAGAACGCGCCTTCACCGGGCAGTTCTTCCCAGCCATAGTCATCGCTGGCCATGCCTGCATCGACCACGGCCTGCCGCAGTTCAGCCTCGGCCTTGTCCCAGTCCGCGTCGGAGCCGTAACGCTGCTCTGGCCGCAAGGCCAGCTTGACCGAATAGCTAAAGCCAAAGTCGCGGTAGATACGGTCTGCCAGTTCGCAGAATTTGCGCACCTCATCGACGATCTGGTCTTCGCGGCAGAAAATGTGGGCGTCATCCTGCGTGAACTGACGCACCCGCATCAGCCCGTGGAGCGCGCCGTGCGGTTCGTTGCGGTGGCAGCAGCCGTTCTCGTAAATACGCAAGGGCAAGTCGCGATAGCTCTTGATCCCCTGCCGGAAGATGAGGACGTGCGCCGGGCAGTTCATCGGCTTCAGCGCCATCCAGTCCGCATCGCCGGAGATGATTTCGCCTTCATCCTCGGTATTGGGCACTTCGTCGGGGATGACGAACATGTTTTCACGATATTTGCCCCAGTGGCCGGACTGTTCCCACTGGCGGGCGTCCATCACTTGCGGAGTCTTGACTTCGCGATAGCCCGCATTGTCGATTGCCCGGCGCATGTATGCTTCCAGTTCGCGCCAGATAATATAGCCCTTGGGGTGCCAGAAAACCGAACCGTGCGCCTCCTCCTGCAAGTGGAACAGATCCATTTCCCGCCCCAGCTTGCGATGGTCGCGCTTGGCGGCTTCTTCCAGCCGCATCAGATGCGTATCGAGCTGCTTCTTGTTGAGCCAGCCGGTGCCGTAAATGCGCGTCAACTGGGCATTGTTCTGGTCACCGCGCCAATAAGCCCCGGCAACGCGCATCAGTTTAAAGGCCTGCGGATCCAGCTTGCCCGTGCTGGGCAAGTGCGGGCCGCGACACATATCAAGCCAGTCATCGCCTGACCAGTAAACGGTCAGATCCTCATCACCCGGTAATTCGGCAGCCCATTCGGCCTTGAAAGTTTCACCTTCGGCCTGCCAGCGGGCGATCAGGTCTTCCCGGCTCCACACTTCGCGCCGCAGCGGTTTGTCCGTCTTGATGATTTCGCGCATCTTTTCTTCGATCGCGGGCAAATCATCCATGCCGAACGGTTCGCGGGCAGCAGGCGCCATCACGTCATAGTAAAACCCGTCATCGGTTGCCGGGCCAAAAGTGATCTGCGTGCCGGGCCAGAGCGCCTGCACGGCCTCTGCCAGAACGTGGGCATAATCGTGCCGCGCCAGCTCCAGCGCGTCCGCTTCGTCACGGCTGGTGACAAGCGCGAGTTCGGCATCGCCGGTGAAGGGCCGGGTGAGATCGCGCAATTCCCCATCGACGCGCGCTGCCAGTGCAGCCTTGGCAAGGCCGGGACCGATGGCCGCCGCCACATCTGCCGGGGTGGACCCTGCCGGCATCTCCCGCACGGAACCATCGGGAAGGCTGATTTTGAATTGGTCGCTCACGTGAATATCCATCAATGGGGCATGGTTGGAGAATTGCCCGTCGCTAAAGCAGAAAGCGCGCCTTTCCGAAAGCCCCTGCTTGCCGAACGGGCATAGCATCGCCATTGTCCTGTTCATGCAGGACATTCATTATCATCTGATGCCCGGCGATGTGCGGATAGCCTATCGCTTCACGCCCGGTGCCGGCCCGGCAATCGTATTTTTGCCGGGATATATGTCCGACATGGCAGGCGGCAAGGCTTGCGCGGTGTTCGACCGGGCGAAAGAGCAGGGCCGCGCATGCCTGTTGCTGGACTATTCCGGCTGTGGCGAAAGCAGCGGCCAGTTTGCCGATGGATCGCTGTCGCGCTGGAAAGGCGAAGTGCTGGCCATGATCGCCACTTTCCTGCCGGATCGGGACGTGGTGCTGGCGGGTTCGTCAATGGGCGGCTGGCTGATGCTGCTGGCGGGCCTTGCGCTGGGCGAACGGCTGGCCGGGCTGGTCGGCATCGCGCCTGCACCCGATTTTACCGACTGGGGCTATGACGCAGAACAGAAAGCCGCGCTGCAGACGGGCCAGACGATTTTTGAAGACAACCCCTATGGCCCCGAACCCACCCCGACTCACGCCGCGTTCTGGGCGGACGGACAGGATAATCTGCTGCTGGACGCAGGGGACATCGCCATCATTTGCCCTGTCCGCATCCTGCAAGGCCAGCAAGACCCCGACGTGCCGTGGCAGACATCGCTCAAACTCGCAGAAGCTCTGCGTTCAGACGATGTGCAGGTAACGCTGGTCAAGGATGGCGACCACCGCCTGTCCCGCGATGGAGACATTGCCCTGCTGTTGCGCCTTATCGCCAGCCTGCCCGCAAAGTGAACATGATGATCGCCACGCTTTTCCTGCCTGTTATTGCCGCCGCAACGGCAGCCTCAGCGCCCGCTCCGGCTATCGACGCAAAGCTGGACGAATGTATGCACCTTGCCGCCAGCGACCCCATTGCCGCACAGGATGCCGCGCGGGCCTGGCTCGATGAAAGCAAGGAGGACAACACGACGAAAGCCAAAGCGTTGCAATGCCTTGGCGTCGCAATGGCCAACAGCGGTGCGTGGGACGATGCCGAAACGACCTTCCTTCAGGCGCGCGACCTGACTGCCACAAGTGATCTTGTCGCGCGCGCGCGGCTGGCCGCGATGGCGGGCAATACCGCGCTGGCCGATGGGCGAGCGACGGCGGCGCTGCATGCGCTCGACATGGCAAAAGCCGATGCCGCAACCATCGGTGATCCGATGCTCACCAGCGGTATCGAGATTGATCGCGCCCGCGCCATGGTCGGCGCCAGCGATATGGACGGGGCGGCTGTGGCACTGGCCAGTGCGCGCGAGGCCAATCCGGCAGATTGGGAGGCGTGGCTCTTTTCCGCCACTCTGGCACGCAGGCAAGGCAAGCTGGTCGAAGCGCAAGGGTTCATTGAAAAAGCTGCCGATTTGCGCCCTGTTGATCTGACAGTCGGGCTGGAGGCTGGCGTGATTGCAGCCCTTGCGGGCCACGCCGACGCAGCCCGCAAAAGCTGGCAATCGGTCATTGACGCCAAGCCAAAGAGCCGTGAGGCCGAAGCCGCGCGCGCCTATATTGCGGAGCTGGACAAACCTTGATCCCTATTTCCCTTCTCGATCTCGTGCCGGTGAGCGAAGGCAGCGGCCCACATGAAGCACTGGCGGCAACTGCCGCACTTGCCAAAGTGGCGGAGGATGCCGGCTACCATCGGTTCTGGATTGCAGAACATCACGGGATGGATGGCATTGGCGGCGGCGCCACATCGGTCGTTCTGGCTCATGTCGGCCACGCCACATCCACAATCCGCATTGGCGCGGGCGGGATCATGCTGCCCAATCACAACCCGCTGGTGATTGCTGAACAGTTCGGCACGCTGGATGCGCTGTTCCCCGGCCGGATTGACCTTGGCCTGGGGCGTGCGCCGGGCGCGGACGGACGCATCGCCCAGGCCATGCGCAAAAATGTAGCGCAGGCCGCTGAGTATTTCCCGCAGGATGTGCAGGAATTGCGCGCTTACTTCAGCGCAGACTCCACCTTGCCGATCAGGCCCACGCCCGGCTTTGGCGCGAATGTCGAAATGTGGGTTCTGGGGTCGAGCCTGTTCGGCGCGCAGCTCGCCGCGATGCTGGGCTTGCCTTACGCCTTTGCGTCCCATTTCGCGCCCGATCACCTCGATGCGGCGCTGGAACTCTATCGCACGAAGTTCCAGCCATCGCCCACGCTGGAGCGCCCCCATGCAATGGCCGCGATGACAGTATTCACGGCCGAAACAGACCGCGAAGCGCAAACGCTGGCCTCATCGCAGGAACAGATGTTCGTCGCGATCCGGTCCGGCCTGACACCCAGGGTGCAACCGCCCGTTCCCGATTATCGCCAGAGCCTGCCGCCAACTGCACAGGCGATGCTCGACCATGTAGGACAGGCGAGCGCCATAGGCAGCCCCGCCACGGTCCGCGCCAAAGTCGGCGTATTTATTGATCGGACAGGCGCGGACGAACTTATCCTGTCGGGCGTGACGTATGACCCTGCCCCGCGACGCGAATCGGTTCGCCTCACGATGGAGGCCCTGGCCGGTTAACCGGATCGATACGGCATTTCCCGCGTTGGCAAGATGTTGACCGCCCGGCAATGTGTGGCAGGCAGGCAGACGGATCAAAGGGAAGGAAACCAGGGACATGGCCGCGAAAGCGCGCAACAGGACCACCAGGGGCCAGACTGCCTCGGCCCATCATACGAGCCTTGTGGCGCGCATGGCGCAATCCATCCTGCCGGGCGATACGCCCTTGTCACGCCAGCAGTTGAACGAAGCCGCCCACTTCCTCATCGATGTTGCCCAGACGCGCAAGCCGCACAGCCCCGCCATCGCCGTGGAGTCCGCCGCTGAAGGCCACCGCTACACCCGCATTGCCATCGTCAATCGCGACATGCCGTTTCTGGTCGATTCTGTTGCCGCCACGATCAGCGCACACGGTCTTGCCATTGACCGGCTGATCCACCCGGTCATCGATCTGAGCCGCAACGATGATGGCACGCTCAAGGCCATAAACGGCAAGACTGGTGCAGGCAGTCACCGCGAATCGCTGATCTACATGGAAACCGCGCGAATCGATGCCCGCCAGCGGCGCGAACTTTCCCGCGCGCTCGCCTCCACGCTCGCCGATGTGCGCGCGTCCGTCGATGACTGGCCGCAGATGCAGGCAGCGATGGACGAAGATGCAGCAGTGCTTGGCAAAAGCGAGGGCGCAGACCTATTGCACTGGCTGAATGGCGGCAGGCTGACCCAACTGGGCCACTGCATTGTCACGCGCGACAGGAAACGGACCAAACCGCTCGGCATTTGCCGGACAAGCGGAAAAGAGCTGCTTTCAAACGAGACATTGCAGCGGGCCATCGAACGCTTTGGCGCGGATGGTCGGGGCGTCAGGGCGCCACTGATCCTGAAGGCCAACGTCATTGCCCAGGTCCATCGCCGCGTTCCCTGTGATATCCTGATCGTGCCACGCGTGGCCGATGGCCGCGTCACGTCATTGTCGCTCCATGCCGGGCTTTGGACAAGCGCGGCGCTGGCAACCCCGCCATCGCAGGTTCCCCGGCTGCGCGAAGCGCTCGATGCGATACTGAAGCACCGCAATCTGGCACCCGAAAGCCATGATGCGAAGGCGCTTGTTCACGCCTTGACGATGCTGCCGCATGACTTGCTCGTCTCTTTTCCGTTCACGGATGTGGAGCGCATTGCCGGCACGATGATGAGCCTTGGCGACAGGCCGCGCCCCCGCCTTGCCATTGTGAACGCCGCGCTCGACCGGCATCTTTTCGCCTTTGCCTGGTTGCCGCGCGACATGGTTTCCACCGCTGTGCGCGAAGAAGTCCAGAATATGCTGATGGAGGCATCGGGTGGAACCGTCCTCGACTGGAGCCTCTCTGTCGAAGGCGGAGCCATGGCCTTGTGGCGCTTCATGCTGGATGTGCGGGGCACAGGACAGGCAGTGGATGAAGCGCCGCTCGATGCCCACTTTCAGGCGATGTTGCGCGGCTGGTGCGAAGCCGTCGAGGCTGAACTCACCGGGCTGGGCGAAGAACCGGGCCGCGCCGCCGCGCTCGCCGCCCGTTATGCAGAAGCATTCCCCGTTGCCGCCCGCGCCCGTTATGGCGCGACCGAGGCCGCGCGCGATGTGCAGCGCCTGCGCCAGGTTGCAAAGCAGGCCGCGGAACGCCGCTGGACGCGCGATGTACGGCTCTATCATCTGGAAGGCGACCCGCCCGAACAGCTTCGCCTGAAAATCTATCAGCATGGCGGACACTTGCCACTGTCCGACGCTGTGCCAGCGCTTGAAAACTTCGGGTTTCGCGTCCTGACCGAAATCCCCACCAGCCTGGATGGCGGGGCGATCGGCGCAATCCATGACTTTACGCTCAGCCTTGGAGGGACCGACTGCGCCGCTGACCTGCTCGCGCGAGCAGCAACAATCGAAAATGCAATTCGCGCCGTTCTCAACAACAAGGCCACAAGCGACCCCTTCAACCGGCTGGTCACGCAAGCCTCGCTCGATGCCGGGCAAACCGACGGGATGCGCGCGATCTACCGCTATTTGCGCCAGACAGGCACGAACTTCACGCTCGATACCGCAGTGAACGCGCTGGTTCAGGCCGGAACCGTCACCCACGGGCTTATCCGGCTATTTCATGCACTGCACGATCCGGCAATTAAACCATCTGCCCGCGAAGACATGGCCGACACTGCCCGGCGCGCAATTTCGGCTGGTCTTGCGAAAGTCGATGCCATCAATGACGATCGCCTGCTGCGCGCTTACCATGCGGTTATCGAGGCATGTGAACGGACCAACGCCTTTGCGCCGGCTGCGCGCGAAGCCCTCGTCATCAAACTCGATTCATCGCGGCTGGACTGGTTGCCCAGGCCATTGCCGTGGCGGGAGGTCTTTGTTTACGCGCAGCGCATGGAAGGCATCCACTTGCGCGCAGGGCCGGTGGCGCGCGGCGGCATTCGCTGGTCGGACCGGCGCGATGATTTCCGCACCGAAATACTGGGACTGATGAAAGCCCAGCGCGTCAAGAATGCGGTTATCGTGCCGACCGGGGCCAAAGGCGGGTTCTATCCCAAAATGCTGCCAGATCCGGCCGTTGACCGGGAAGCATGGGCCGCCGAAGGACAGGCAAGCTATGAACTGTTCATCCGCGCGCTCCTTTCCATCACTGACAATATCGTCGATGGCAAAGTCGTTCATCCGCAAGACGTGGTCATTCGCGACAAGGATGATCCTTATTTCGTGGTTGCCGCCGATAAGGGCACGGCGCGCTTTTCCGATGTCGCCAACGCCATTGCCGAAGCGCGCGATTTCTGGCTCGACGATGCTTTTGCAAGTGGCGGTTCGCATGGA
>JAGREQ010000077.1 GCA_020446465.1 Novosphingobium sp.
GGAACCTTATCGTTCGCCCGAATTTTTCGAACGGGAAAAAGAAAAGGTCTTCATGCGCGCGTGGCTGATGATCGCGCGGGAAGAAGAAATACCCAATCCCGGCGACTATGTTGTCAAACCGGTCGAAATTGCGGATGCCTCCATCCTCCTTACCCGCACGAAAAGCGGCGCGGTTCGCGCATTTTACAACAGTTGCGCCCATCGCGGCAGCGAGGTTGTGACCGAACCCAAAGGGCGGGCCTCGCGCATCGTATGCCCCTACCATCAGTGGACCTATACCAACGAGGGCGACCTTATCGGCGTGCCGGACGAGGTTGAGTTCTTCATGGACAAGAAGAAGTGCGGCCTCGCACCTGTCACCATGGATATCTGGGAAGGTTATGTCTTCATCAATTTCCAGCAAGAACCGGAAGTCAGCCTCCTGGAATTTCTCGGCCCGCTCACCAAGCAACTCGAAGGCGTGCCTTACGCTTCTGCAGACAACTCGTTCCTTGTGCGCGCAGAAATCAATGCCAACTGGAAGGTCGTATCCGACGCCTTCCTTGAAAGTTATCACATCCCGGCCATCCATCCCGAAACAATCGGAACAACATTTTCGTCCGGCGACAACCCTCACGCCCGCTTGCTGGACGCCAAAATCCTTGGCTCTCATGCGTTCGTGTCGATGTATGGCAACCCCCAGTTTGAACTGGAAGAAAGACACAAGATTGACCGTGTTGCCCAGAAACTCGACAGTTCGGGCAGTGTGATTTCGGCGGGCACTCTCGACGAAATGGCCGATTTTCTTGCGCATCCGACCGTCAACCCGACCAAGACTGATGGCTGGTCGATGGATTCAGTCTACATTTTCCCCAATACCCATATCAATTGGGGGCCGGGCGGGTTCTGGATTCATAACTACTGGCCGATTGCGCATAACCGCTGCCGTCATGAAACGCGGTTCTTCATGGCCCGGCCAACATCTGCCCGGCAACGTCTGCAGCAGGAACTTTATGTCGCCCGCGTGATCGAAGTGATTGCCGAAGACGTCAGCAATACCGAGCGGACCCAGCGCGGCCTTACCAACCCCGGCCAGACCCACATGCAGTTACAGGACAATGAAATAGCCATACGCCACAGCGTGAACAGGATTTTGCACTGGGTGAGTTCCGAGACAATGAAGGAGGCCGTGGCAAATGACTGAATCGCGCAAACTTCCTGACGGTTTTGCCGAGCTGGAACAATTCGTGGATGTCTGGGCAAAGCCGACTGTCAATGAACGGCTGGCCGCCCGCGGAACAAGTTCGATGGAAGAGATCACTGCATTCTACGATGCGACGATCGCCAGAGGTGATGACATCCTCAACTACCTCGATGATTTTGACTTGTACGACCTGCCCGATGATGCCGCCCGCCTGATGCAGTTGCTTCTGGCGCTGGTGCAGGCGTCCGTTGCCGTCGAAATCCAGAGGCAGCCACTCCCGCCGCGGACAAGTTTTCCGTTCCATGTCTCGCTGGTATCCGGTGCCGAACCGTTCGGAACGGCCAAAGGCTGAACTCTCGCAGCAATCAGAAAGAGGCTCTCGTGTTCAAAGGCACAGAAAAAGTCGTTCAGGCAGGCTTTGTCGTGCGAAATCTGGACGAAGCCGTAGAACGCTGGTTCTGCAAGGGCGCGGGGCCTTTTCAGGCCTTTCGGGATATTGATATCCCGCTCTTCTATCGCATGGAGGAATCCAGTGTCCGTCTGAACCTCGCCCTTGGCCAGTTCGACGGTGTTCAGATCGAACTGATCGAGCCACTGGGTCCAGGCCCATCATTGTTCGCTGAATGTTACCCAAACGGATACCCAGACGAGGCACTGCACCACTGGGGCATGATTGCCGATGATTATGACGCTTTTGTCGAGGCGCATGCAGCCGAAGGCCGTCCGCTGGTGATGAACGGAGAGTTTTCCGGTTATCGTTTCGGCTTTGTCGATACGCGAAACAGCCTTGGCTTCATGCTGGAAGCGTTTGAAAAAACGCCTTCTCTTCTGGATTTCTTCCAGAAAATCGAAGCCCTTGGCAAAACATGGGACGGGCAAAACCCGTATGGTGAGACACTTTAACGCAAAGGCAACCTGATCACTCAGGCGCCTTTGCGCGCATGGCCCCCATGTTCAGCGACGATATCGCGAAGCGCGTTCTTCAAAACCTTGCCATTGGCGTTACGCGGTAAAGGCGTATCCAGCGCCATCACCGTATCAGGGACTTTATAGTCCGATAGATTGCGCGCGCAGTGTTCGCGGATTTGCTCACCCGGAGGGGCGCCAGCCGGACAATGCACGAAGGCCGCGACCCGCTCCCCCAGAACCGGGTCGGGATATCCGACAACAGCAACTTCGGAAACTTCCGGCAGGCGGGCTATCACGGCTTCAACCTCGATGCTGTAAATCTTGTAACCGCCCCTGTTGACGACGTCCTTCAAACGGTCATGAATCCGTACAAACCCGTCTTCATCAACTGATCCGATATCGCCCGAACGCCAGTATCCCCCGACAAAGGAGGTCGCGTTCGCTTCCGGATTGTTCCAGTAATACGGTATCGTCATGGGGCCGGCAATCAACAGCTCGCCCATTTGTCCGTGGGGAACTTCCCGTCCATCAGGATCGACCACGACAATATCTGCGCAGGCAACGCTCTGCCCCACACTATCTGCATGGGTGGCAATTGCACTGGATGGAAGGATCGTTGCAGGCGACGTGGTTTCTGTTGCCCCATAGACGTTCATCAGTTGAAGCTGCGGGATAAGTTCTGCAAGGCGTGAGATCGTGGCCGGCGGCATGGGTGCCCCGCCAAAACCACCGACACGCCAGCTTGACAGGTCTCTTTCTGTAGCCTCCGGCGCCAGAAGGCAAAGGTTATACATCGCCGGCACCATCAGGCTGTATGTAACCAGCTCCTCTTCAACCAGACGCAGAAACTCGCGCGCCTTGAACTCCTTCATAAGAACAGAGGTTCCCGCAACCCGCAGCATAGCAAGAAGGATCGCGATAAGCCCCGTGACGTGCGATGCTGGCACTGCCAGCGCGCCAATTTCACCTTCATGCAGGCCCAGGCCAGTTTCGAAGTGGATGGCCGAATGGATAACGCCAAAATGCGTCAGCGTTGCGCCTTTTGGCGTTCCGGTCGTCCCGGATGTGTAGAGAATGCAGACCGGGTCATCCTCGTCCACTATTACGGTGGCATAAGGTGGCGCTTCTGTGCGTAAATTGTCGAAAGGTTCAGCCCCATCATGCACCTTCCCGACCACGATGCGGTGCCTGAGGCCGGGTAGTTCATCCTGGCCGGGAAGTTCATCAGCCATCCGGTCTTCATAGACCAGAATTGCCGCCTGGCTGTGCTCTAGCATGAAAAGGATTTCCGGACGCCGCTGGCGCACATTCAAAGGAAGAACGATCGCCCCCAGACGCGCTGCGGCAAGAAACACGATCAGGAATTCCGGCAAATTGCCGAGCAGAAGCGCAATCCGGCCGCCCTTTTTCAACCCGCGCGCGGCAAGGTTTCTCGCAACCTGCTCAACCGCGTTATCAAGGTCGCGGTAGCTCAGCGACAGATCGTCCGCGCGCAGCGCCATCTCCTCTGGCCGCCGGTTGACTGCACTTTGCAAAAGCATGTCCACATTTGCAGGCCGGTCTGCAAAGCAGCGCACAATCCGCCCGTGGTGAATTTCCCGTCGTATGTCAGTCCCCTGCATCAGCGCACCTCCGGCGGTCGGCCAAGCAGAATGCCATTATCCGCCACCATCAGTTGCCCGGTCATTAGCCCCGCATCTACAGCCAGCCAGCCGGCAGTCGCTGCAACTTCGTCAGGCGTCGCCACGGACTTGAGCGCGGCATCCCCAGCGAATTTTTCCCGGATGCGGTCATAGGCTTCTTCGCCGACACCATCGCGAAGCCACCGCCCTTCTATCATACCGGGCAACAGGGCGTTGACGCGGATACGCGGCGCAAGGTTGCGCGCAAGCGCCAGCGTGAGCGTGTTGAGCGCCCCCTTTGACGCTGCATAGGCATAGGAACTGCCTGTGCCATTCAGTCCAGCGATCGAGGAAATGTTAACGACCGATCCCCCCTCTTCCATCAGCGGGACGATGGCGCGAGTCATCTGGTAAGGTCCAACGACATTGACCCCGAAAATGCCTGAAAAATCCTGAGCGTCGAGAGCGTCCAGATCCGACATGGGACGAAACAGGGTCGCCCCGGCGCTGTTGATCAGCACATCCACGCACCCCCAGCGCTCTTTCGCCACTTGCGCGAGATTGCGGCAATCATTGTCTTTGGCGACATCGCCCTGCACCGCCACGGCTTCCACACCGGCGGCCCGGCATTGCTGTGCAACATCTTCTGCCTCGTCGCGGCTGGCGCGGTAATTGACAAGCACGTCGTATCCCCGCGCGGCGAACCAGCGCGCACTGGCGGCGCCCACACCGGTTGCCGCCCCTGTTATCATTACAACTTTTCGCACCGACATCACTCACCCCAATTCAAACAGAGCCTGCCCGCAACGGGTCCGTGCCATCGAACCCGATCGATGCTTCTTTCACCGCAGCATAGATTTCGCGCAAAGTGGGCGTGCCGGCGTAAAGTTCAACCATGTGGCCAAGCTGGTCCCGCGTATCCAGAATGAAGGCTTCGATGCCACTTTCAAGTTCACAATGGAGTGCAAGAGTGATGCCCTTGTCCTGCATAGCCAACGCCCGTTCGCGCGCATCGTCAGTGATGAAAGCCATGTGATGCAAAAATGGTCCGGTTGCACCTTCGGGCAGGACATCCCGAATGATCGACGGAAATGGATCGGGATTATTCGGCTGCATGAATTCCAGCATCACGTCGCCCCACTGACCAAACGCGCCGGTGTGATCCCAGTCGGTTTGCTGACCGCGATATTTGGCAAACTTCAGTTTGATGTTGTCGACTACAAAATAGGGGCCAGAGCCAAACAGGCTGAAATGCTGCATCGCCGCCTTTCTCGCGTCGGACACTGCAAAAGCAATTTGTGCAGGCCTAAGCCCTTTCAGAACATCCATTATCCATACCTCACGCGTTTTGTCTTGGCGCAGGCTATCAACGAGTTGGGAACGTGTCGATGCGATTGACAGCAAAAACCTTGGCCACCTGGTAAGGAACCGCAAGGTTCGACTTGACCGGGAAGCATTCCGGCTTGAGAAGAGGACATGAAAAAGCGTAGAGTCGTCGGATATTACGGCGCGGGAGTTCTTGGTTGCCCCGACAGACACGACATAATGTGAAGCAAAGAACACCACCGCTCCAACTGTGGCGATATACATAATCAATCAGAATAGAGGAGGAGATCATGGGTCCCGGAAAAATGGACGAAGTCCGCGCAACAGACTTCAAACCCGACGAATTCAAGGCCTTGCCAGACGCTGTGCAGGAAGAACTGGACAAGCATCGCCGACAATATATGACCGATCCGGAAGCCGCACACTACTGGGATCCCATCGCCATTGGCACGCCCGGCGGGCCAGTTGCGACATTGCTGTTGCACCATGTTGGCCGCAAGAGTGGCCGCGATCTCAACACGGCGCTGCAATACTATAACCTTGATGGCAAAGTCGCGATCATCGCTTCGCGCGGCGGCACAGAAGGGCATCCGGCATGGTATCTCAACCTTCTCGACAAGCCGGAATGCAAGGTGCAGATCAGCAAGAACAGCTATGACTGTGTAGCCCGCACAATGGGCGACGAAGAACGGGCCAAATGGTGGGATCACATCTGTGAAGAGCAACCCGCGCAGGCAGAATATCAGGCCCGCACCACGCGCCAGATTCCAGTTGTCGTTCTGGAGGGTGCAGTTCCGTTCGACGGGAAAGCGTGAAAGCCATGAGCCAGATAATCAGCACCACGCGCGACAAGTTGACAGTCAGCCCGTTCAGCGCGCCTGAACTGCTTGCCAAGGCGCAAAGCACCGACGAGCGCGAATGGGTTCCCGCAGCGAAGGACGGGGTCTGGATGCGCCCGCTGCTGTTCGATACGGTGGCTGGCGCATGGGTGAACGTGACACGCATCAGATGCGAAGGCTTTATCAGCCGCCATGCTCACCCCTGCCCTGTCCATGCCTATGTCCTCGAAGGCCAGTGGCGTTATGCAGAACGCGACTGGATCGCCAATGCAGGCGATTATCTGCTGGAACCGCCCGGCGACATTCACACCCTGATGGGGTTGCCGGGTGGGTCGGAAACGCTTTTCTGGATCGGCGGGACGCTGGTCGAACTGGATGAACAGGGTAATGCCACAGGCTATGCCGATGTTTTCACCCGCATCGAACAGGCAGCGGCCCATTTTGAAAAAGTCGGCCTTGGCGCTGACCATGTGAAGCAGTTCATTCGCTGACAGCCGGGCCGGCGCCGTTCAAAGAACAGGGCTTACGATCGCCAAAGCATTGTTCCACAGGCGCCGCCCCATACTCCATTCCGCGACTTCGCGCGCCGTCACTTCCCGGCAATCGGAAAGATATTCTTCCTGCCGTGCGCGCATGGCGGCAGTTGCCTTCCGGTCATGCAGAAGGATGTTGTTCTCGTAATTGAGATCAAAGCTGCGACGGTCCATGTTGGCTGAACCGATCAGCGTCAGTTCACTATCGAGTGTGATCGACTTTGTGTGCAGCAAGCCCGCGCCATATTCGAAAATCCGCACTCCCGCGCTCAACAACCCCTCATAATAGCTGCGGCTTGCAGCCCCGACCGCGAAATCGTCATTGCGGGCAGGAAAGATCACCGTGGTTGTTACTCCGCGATTGGCAGCAGCGCACAGCGCCGCCTGCACCGCCGGGGTCGGCACCTAGTATGGCGTCGTAACAAACAGATCATGGCGCGCGGCGAACATCAGCGACGTGAACATTTCTGGCATGGCCGCGTTTCGGCCCGTCGGCCCTGTCGCAACAACTTGCGCGGCAAATCCTGCTTGCGGCGGTGGTAGCGGTTCCGCCAGCAGCGCCGCGATATTGTCACCCCCATTGCCCATCCAGTCCATAGCAAAGAGGTGCTGGTTCTGTCGCACAACGGGGCCTTCAAAGCGCATCACCGCGTCGACCCACGGGCCATAGCGTGCCTTGGGCGCAAAGGCCGGGTCGGCGCAATTCTGGCTGCCGCAAAATGTCACGCGGTTGTCTATCACCACGATCTTGCGATGATTCCTTAGGTCAATCCGCCCATTGACCATGCGCACCAGCGGGTTGCCAACAGGCAAGGCCTTACGCAACTGCACGCCAGCATCAGCAAGCTGGCGCCATGTGTCGCTGCGGATAAAACTGCGCGAGCCGATATCATCAACCAGCGCACGGCATTCCACACCGCGAACAGCGGCACGACACAAAGCATCGGCAACCCTCATTCCGTTCGTGTCATTCAGCCAGATATAGAACAACAGATGCACGGTGCTGCGTGCGCCGTCGATATCCTCCACCATGCGCGCTATCGTTGTATCGGAATCCGCCATCAGTTCGGCACGATTACCGCCGACAGGCACATACCCGCTAATCGACTGGCCAACACGGAACAGCGTCTCATAAGGTTGGGAATCGTCAATTGCATTTTCAGACGCATCCCACCCCTGCGCGCAACGAGGCAGTGGCAAGGTCTTGCGCGTATCGTGCAATCGCGCGATGCGCTTGTGGCCTATATTGGTCGTGCCGAGCAAAAGGTATCCCAGCACTCCGACATAGGGCAGCGCGACAAGGACTGTCAGCCAGGCCATGCGCGATTCCGGCTGCCGGTGGCGACGCAGCAAGATATGGAGCGCACAAGCCAGCACCATTACCACATGAAGCAGGACGAGGATCATCGCTTGCCTGGATAGCACCTATTGGACTGCGGTGCATACATACGTCAGGCTACGCCATCACGCACAACCCACCATTCCACCATCAATCGGGATGACGGTACCCGTCATGTAGGCTCCTGCGGCAGAAGCAAGCAGGACGGCAAGCGCGCCGATTTCGTCAGGCTGGCCAAATCGGCCCAATGGGATACGCGCGGCAAGCGCTGCGTTCGCTTGCCCGTCTTCATCCTGAAGAAAAGTAGTCATCGAGGTCGGGAAATAGCCCGGCGCAATAGCATTGACGTTAATACCGTCTCCGGCCAGATCGGCTGCCAGTTGCCGCGTCAGATGGTGGACGGCAGCCTTGCTGGACACATAGCTATAGGCTTGCAGGTCATCAGGCTTCAGGCCGACCGCAGACCCGATGTTGATAACGCGGGCCGGGTTGCCCTGCGCGCCACTCGTTTTCAGCAATGGCAAGAACAATTGCACCAGCTTGAAAGGTATCTGCACATTCATCGCCATCACGCTGGCCCAGGCCTTGTCAGGAAACTTTTCTATCGGCGCGCCCCAGGTTTTACCCGCATTGTTGACGAGAATATCCAGCCCGCGGCCATCAGCACAGTAATCGGCAAAGAGCTTTTCAGCACCTTCGGTTGTCGAAAGGTCTGCGGCAATTCCCCTGCAATCCCCCAACACAGCCATTTCGCGTGCTGCTGAGCTGGCAGATTCGGCATCACGCGAAGTAATCGTCACACGCGCCCCTGCAGCCAGCAAGGCTTCGGCTATCATCCGCCCAAGCCCTTTGGCGCCGCCAGTCACAAGAGCGTTCCTGCCCTGAATACGGAACATGGTGTCGATCGTCATCACAG
>JAGREQ010000078.1 GCA_020446465.1 Novosphingobium sp.
CTGTCACGGTCGGCATCGGAAACGGCAACGACCGTCTCGATATTGAGAGCCTGCGCAGCCCTCACCACGCGCAGCGCGATTTCCCCGCGGTTAGCGACAAACAGACGCTTGATAGCCATCAGCCTTCCTCCACTGCAAACAGCGGCTGGCCGGATTCAACCATGGCGCCATCTTCAACCAGAACTGCAACAACTTTACCGGAGATCTCGCTACGCAGCGCGGTAAACAGCTTCATCACTTCAATAAGGCACAAATCCTGCCCGGCCTTAATGGCCTGCCCCACTTCAACATAAGGCGGCGCGCCGGGCTTGGGAGAACGGTAAAACGTGCCAAGGTTAGGCGCTTCGATCACTGTCGCGCCGTCAGGAATGCTGGCCGCTGATGCCGACGCTGGCGCTGCTGGTGCAGGCGAAGCAGCGGGCGATACAGGGGCAGCTTGCGGCACTGGCGCAGCCGCCGCAGGAGCAACGCGCGATGAAGCACTTGCCACACTGGCTGTGTTCACATCGTGAGACAGGTGAAGTTCGAAATCGCCTTTGCGAATATGCAGTTCACGAAGGCCCGATTTTTCAAACTCCTGCAGCAGTGTTGGCAGGTTTTCAGGCAGTTCAGGTTCTCTCATTTGTCTTTATCCGCAAAATATGGTGCACCGAGTTGAACAGTCTGCAACAGAATGGTCAATCCTATCAGCACCTCGTTACAGCCATGCTTACCCGGAAGGCATAATTGCCCGATAATATCGTAGGACGAAAATCGCAATAGTCGGGCTTGCAGAATCCCTTCGAAAATCGCTACCAATTCCCCCCCGAACCCGTCAACGGAAAATCGAATAATTTTCGGAAAAATTCAAAATTGGCTATACCCATCTGCACAGGCAACGCACAGTCGACGTGTGGATGCACAAGGCAAGCAAGGTCACCATCCTATGCATTTCTGGAGCATCCGCGAATGGCGTGATCCACAGCCCATGCTTGACGTAAACGCCGCGCCAACGCAGAAGCACAACACTTGTGGGGAACGGAGCGCAGAACTTGACAGCCAACATTGAAACGTCGGCGCAGAACGATAAGAATTTGCTGGGCAAGCAGTGGACAGAACTGCTTGACCGGATTGTCGAGAATTCAACGCGCGAGACAGAGCGTAAGCAGGATCGCAGCAGGCGCACTGAACGCCAGATTCTCAACGCTGCCTTGCGGGTTTTTGCCCGTGACGGAATTTCCCGCTCCCGCATTGCCGACATCGCGGCCGAGGCAGGTATTTCAACGTCCACACTCTATGAATACTACAAGAGCAAGGAAGATCTCGCCTACGAAATTCCCATGCACCATCTTGCGGAATTTTACGCAAAATACCGCGATGCCGCCCCCTACACCCTGTCTGCAAGGGAACGCCTCGTTCTCTACCTGACAATGTCGACCGATTACGCGCGCGAACATGCTGAATGGGCGCGCCTGCTCTATCTCGAAATATGGCCCAGTGTGTTCGTCAGCGAGACTGAACTGCGCCACCGTATCAACGACTTCGTGCGCGTCATCCACTTTCTCATCGACGAAGGAAAGGCTGAAGGGTGGATTGCAGCAGACCGCAACAATTATGAAACAACGGCGCTGATTGTCGGCGGCTCCAACCAGATCATTATTACGTGGCTGCTCTACAGGACCCCAAAGAACCTCACCAAGGCCGGCGCCGAATTGGCAGAACGCATTGTCAGGCTGCTGGAAATGGAAGCTGGTTGACGGGCACCCATCATCCAATTCGCCTTGTCGAAAAAAATTGGCAGTCACACCAAAGTGTTCTGACCAATCTCAAAAATCAACTGAGACCGACAGCAAGCACAACGACAAAGGTCGCGGGAGACTTGAACCATGCCGAAACTCGCAGGTAAAGTTGCCATCATCACCGGCGCAGCCCAGGGCATGGGCGCTGCACATGCACGGCGTTTCGTCGCAGAAGGCGCCAGAACCGTTTTTACCGACATCAACGCCGATGCAGGCGAAAAACTTCAGGCCGAACTCGGCGATAACAGCCTTTTTATTCGCCATGATGTTGGCAGCGAAGCGGATTGGCAAAAGGTCACAGCAGAGGCCGAAGCACATTTCGGCCCTGTATCGGTGCTGATCAACAACGCGGGTATTATTGGCCCGGTTGCCAAAGCCGCAGAGCTGACCGCAGAGGCATTCGAAACGGTCTGCCGGATCAACCAGACCTCCGTCTTTCTTGGCACCAAGCACACAATCCCCTCGATGATCAGGGCTGGCGGCGGCTCGATCGTGAATATCTCGTCGATCTCCGGCATAGTCGCGATCTACGGCACACCCAACGTGGCTTATGCGGCGAGCAAGTTCGCCGTGCGTGGGATCACCAAGCAAGTCGCCATCGAATATGGTGAGCACAACATCCGTGCCAATTCTGTCCATCCCGGCTACATCCGCACCCCCATGATGACCGAAGCACTTGACGATGAAGGGATCAGGATCGCCAGCGCTTCGGTGCCGATCAAGCGGGTAGGCGAGGTTGAAGATGTCTCGAACCTGGTGGTGTTTCTGGCGTCCGAAGAGTCTGCATTCATAACCGGCAGTGAATATATCATCGACGGTGGTCTGACCGCGCTATGAATGACACCGCGCACAAAAGTTCAGCCGTTGATGAGTGGCGGGCAGGTTGGCGGTTTGTGTTGCTGACCGCGATTGCGATCAGTTTTACGCCCGCAGTTCTCCCCGCCTATACAATCGGTGTCTTCGTCGAACCGCTGCACAATGCCTTCGGGTGGGGCCGCGGGGCAATCCAGACTGCGATCCTTTTCAGCACGGGTTTCGGGCTGGCCGGTGGGCCGCTTGCAGGCTGGATGATCGAACGCTGGGGCGTGCGCCGCACGATCCTTTACGGCATCGTCGGCATGGCTTTGCCCATCGCTGCATGTGCGGAGATGACCGGCTGGGTACGGGAACTCTATCTGTTCTACGCGCTGATAGCCATTGTTGGCGCAGGCGCGGCATCTGTCAGCTGGATATTCCTCATTGCCGACCGTTTTGAGAAGAGCCGCGGCCTTGCTCTGGGCGTGGCCTTGTCAGGCACGGGTGTTGCGGCAATTCTCCTGCCGCGCCTCGCGGCAACCGGGGTCGATTTATGGGGCTGGCGCGGCGCATACCTTGGCATTGCGGCATTCGGCCTTCTGGTCATTCTTCCGCTATGCATGCTTATTCTGCCGCGTCACCGGCTCCATGGGGCCACGCCCGGCAGCGATGACGCACCCGAACAGATCGCCACCGGGCTGACTCTCCGTCAGGCTGTGAGCGGTTATCGTTTCTGGATCATTGGTGGATCGACGACTGCGATCTACATCGCAATCGGTGGCCTCATTCCAAACATTGTCCCCGCCCTGAAGGACAAGGGCCTGTCGACTGACGAAGCCGTCAACATCATGAGCTTCTTCGGCATTTCGATCATCGTCGGCCGAATTGCAGTGGGCGGACTGGTTGATCGTTTCTGGGCGCCCGCCATTGCCGCTGCAGTTCTTGTGCCGGCCGCAATAGCGTGTTTTCTTTTCCAGTTCCCCCTGTCCTTTGCCGGTATGGCGATCGTGGCCATGATGATCGGGGTGGCAACCGGAATGGAATTCGATCTGGTCGGGTTTCTGGTCGGTCGCTACTTCGGGCTGGCGCATTTTGCCCGCATTTTTGGCCGCCTTTACATGTTCCTCGCACTGGGCGCCGGGATCGGCCCGCCCGCATTCGGGGCGGCGCACGATCTGACCGGCAGCTACAATGTCCTCTTGACGCTTTCAGCTGGCCTCTTGGCCGCAAGCGCCATCGCGTTCCTGTTTCTGGGACGTTACCCGGACGAGCGCGAATTTCAGCCCGCGGTCAACGCCGCAGGCTGATATCCATACTGGCCGTCTTCACTTCGACGACCGGCGATGTCGCCATCGCCATAAGTTTGCGAGCCTGTTCCAGCTCCGGCGTGGAAAGCAGCGGATAGTCACGCCGCACCGGCCCGGCAGCCCGCATCTTGTCAATGTCAGCCTGGGGTACAGTTGCACGCATGATGAGTTCGTCCTCATCATCCGTTCCATACTGTTTCTTGAGATCATCCAGATCCGGTTCAGGCGGAGGATTATCGAGCACTTCCCTGGCGCGCTGGCTGTTCATGATGCGATCAAGCACATCAGCGTCAATCGGCGCGACAGTTTCGCCATAATAACCGGCAGCATACTGCACGACTTCATCAGGGACAGTGCTGTAGCGTTTGCCTGTCACCACGTTGAGCACAGCCTGAATGCCTACCAGCTGGCTGAACGGCGTTGCCATGCCCGGATAACCAAGATCACGGCGCACAGCCGCCACTTCATCAAGAACGTCGGACAGACGGTCCATCATGTTGTGCATGGCAAGCTGTGCCTTGAACGTGCCCATCATGCCGCCGGGAATCTGATGTTCTTCGGAGAATGCATCATATTCCGCATACTGATCGACAAGGAAACCGGCTGATTTGCCAACCGCCCGGAAGTGGTCAGCAACCGGCTGGAACAAGCTCTTGTCGAGCGAATGGGTATGTCCCTTCAGTTCGATATTGCGCACCACGCTTTCGGTTGACGGCACTGAAGGGCCATTGGCCATCGGCTTGCTTGCCGTGTGAAGCACCGACACACCAAGTTCGACCGCATCGACATAAGCCTTGCCCGTCAGGCCCAGCAGGTTGTTCGCGTGGAACTCGATAGGCTTGCCATTGGCTGCCGCCACAACGCCGGGGACCAGCCCCTGCAGGCGCTCTTTCTCCAGCACGCCGGCCGTGTCGTAAAGCAGAATGCTGTCAACGTCCGGGCTGGCAGCCAGCTTGCTCACCTTGTCGGCAAAATACTCGTTGGTGTGCACAGGCGAGAGCGCGAACATCACCGCGCCTGCGACATGGGCGTTCGATTCCTTCGCCACTTTGGCAAGACGCAGCATATTGTCGATGCCGAAGAGAACATCGTAAATCCAGAACGAACGGACGCCGTGCGCGCACAACCGGCGCACCCACAGGTCCATCAAAGCCTTTGGGCTGACGCTGAATGTTACGTTGGCATTGGCCCGCAAACCGGCGCGCAGCGGCGTATTGGGCATGGAGGCAACCAGCAGGTCCAGCCCTTCCCAATAATTTTCCTGGCAATACCGCGTGAGCACGTCCAGCATGCCGCCGCCGGTCAGATCAATGGTCTTGAAACCCGTCTTGTCGAGCAATGGCGAAACCGGCAGCGCCATGCCTGCCTGCATCCGCAAACCCCAAAGGCTTTGCTGGCCGTCGCGCATGGTTTCGTCGAGAAATTCAATATGAGCCATCAGTGATACCTCTCAGGCGGCCTTGATCTGGCCGCGTGTCAGTTGGATTCTATGTAAATGAGCGCTTGCCCGCCCTCGACCAGTTCTGCGTCAGCCACGGCAATGTGGCGGACGACACCGGCGATTTCGGAGCGAACGGACGTGAACAGCTTCATCACTTCGATGAGACACAGTTCCGTGCCGACGGCAACTTCCTGCCCCACTTCAACAAAAGGAGGAGCGCCAGGCTTGGGCGCGCGGTAGAAAGTGCCGAGATTGGGTGCGACAACCGCGGTCCAGGCGGGATCGACTGGCCCTTGCGATGCAGCAGCGGGAGCAGCAGTTGCCTCGGGCGCAGCCGGTGTTGCGCTGGCCGCAGGGGCAGGTGCCGCAACCGGGGCAGACGGTGCCGCCTGTGCCCCGGTGATCAGCGCGGCTCGATCATCGCTCGAAAATAGCACGCTGACATTGGGGCCGGTGACCCGCAGCTCGCTCCAGCCTCCCTGCTTCATGAGATCATTCAATATCTCGACATCACGCAGCAGGCGTTCGTCCATTTCAGTCATCCAGATGAATCCTTGCCAGTCAATCAGGCTGCATCGCGGCAGGCGGTCGCATCGGCCTCACGCCCGGCAACCGCTTCCGCATGAACGCGACGATAATGCCACGCCGGGTTGCCAAACGCGCTTTCCAGAACTTTGGCGCGCCGCAAATAGCGGTGAAGCGCCATTTCCCATGTAAAGCCCATGCCGCCGTGTATCTGGATCGCCTCATTACAGGCATCGCGCGCGATGTCCGCACAATAGGCCTTCGCGGCTGATGCCGTTTGCGCACGTTCGGCGCTGTCTTCTGCGCAGTTCCAGAATGCGAAGTAAGACGTCGCACGCCCCGCCTCGACCAGCACGGCCATGTCAGCACAACGATGCTTGATAGATTGGAAGGAACCAATCGCCTTTCCAAACTGCTCACGCGTCTTGGCGTATTCAACCGTGGTTTCCAGCATCCTGTTGGCAATGCCGATGGTCAGGCCGCTATAAACCGTGGCCGCAAGATCGAGAAGCGCATTGACCGGGGCATCGCTCGCGCCACCGCCAAGCAATGCATCGGCAGCAATTTCGACACCGTCGAACGCCACTTCGCACAATGCCGCAGACGGATCGAGATCATCCTGCTGGCGCACGGTTACGCCCGCAGCCCCCGTTTCAACGAAAGCCAACGAAGCCTGATCGTTATTGCGCGCCACGACCAGAAGCCGGTCTGCCGCATCGGCCCCGGCGACTGCGATCTTGGTTCCACTGAGGCATCCGCCTGAAATGGCGCAAGCCAGTTTTTCAGGATCTGTTCCCTTGCCGCGCTCGGTATAGGCGATCGCAACTTTCAGCTCGCCGGTGGCAAGCGGCCCGAAAAGCGCATCTTTCTGGGCATCGGTGCCGAACCGTTTGACAAGTTCGGTTGCAATCAGTGTCGATGCGACAAGCGGTGATGCCAAGCCGGCGCCCAGCGCTTCAACAGAAAGGGCCACGTCAACTAGCGAAAGCCCTACGCCATCGTTTTCTTCGGGCACGAGGAGCGAAAACAGGCCCAGTTCGGCAAGGGCATTCCAGGCATCATCGTCCTGCTCGCGCGAGAGATCCGGCGCTGTCAGAGCGGGAAAATCGGAAAGCAACTGGCCAACCGTTTCGCCAAGGCTCCGCTGTTCTTCATTGAATGCAAAGTTCATCGGTCTGACTCCCCCTCAGCGCGGCAGGCCGAGCAGACGCTCGCCAATAATGTTTCGCTGAATTTCCGAAGAACCGGAATAGATTGTGAATGCCTTGGACTGCAGGTAGCTCATACCAAATGAGCCACGCGCGACTGCTTCAGGGTCTTCACCCGTCAGCAGACCCGGCGCACCGAGTATGTCGATAGCCTTTTCGTTCATCCGCTGGGCCGCATGGCTCCAGTATAGTTTGATGATCGATGCGTCCGGCCCGCGCTCTTCGCCATTGAGGAACCGGCTGAAACTGCGCAGTGCGACAAGCCGCATGGCATCGATTTCCACGATTGCGCGGCCCAGATCTTCCTGCACACCCGGATCATCGGACACCACGCCATCATCCATCGGCATGGCTCCGGCGACGTCAATCAGGCTGTCCAGTTCACGCTTGAAGCGAATCTGACGGGCAAGGCAATCTTCAGGTCCGCGCTCATAAGCGAGCGTGGTCATTGCGATCCGCCAACCGTCGTTCAGATCACCGACAAGGTTTTCCGCCGGAACCTCAACATCATCGAAGAACGTTTCGTTGAACTCGGATTCCCCGGAAATCTGCCGCAGCGGGCGGATAGAAACGCCCGGACTGTTCATGTCGATCAGAAGGAAGCTGATGCCCTTGTGCTTGGGAGCGTCAGGGTCGGTCCGCACCAGTGCGAAACACCACTGCGAATACTGCGCAAAGCTGGTCCAGATTTTCTGCCCGTTGACAATGAACTTGTCACCTTTGCGCTCTGCCCGTGTGCGCACGGACGCAAGGTCGGAACCGGCATTGGGTTCGGAAAAACCCTGCGCCCAGATTTCTTCGGATGAGATGATCTTGGGCAGAAAACGTTTTTTCTGAGCCTCTGTCCCGAAGTGAAGAATGGTCGGACCGGCAAGGTTCTGACCTATGATGTTGAGGCTTTCCGGCGCGCGGGCACGCGCCATTTCCTCGGCAAAAATTGCCCGCTCGACCAACGTGGCCCCGCGCCCGCCATATTCGACCGGCCAGTTGATCCCCGTCCAGCCACCGGACGCCAGTTTGCGATCCCAGTCGCGCCGGAACAGGTAGCGCGCTTCTTCTTCCTCAGGCTCGAACACCGTTTCGCCCCACCCTTTGGGCAAGGCATCGGCAAGCCATTTCCGCAAATCCATGCGGAACGCATTTTCTTCCGGCGTATAATTGAAATCCAAGACCCCTCTCCCGCTTTAACGCCAGCTCTGATCGACCTGGGCGGGACCACCGCTGAAATCGGGCTTGCGCTTTTCACGGAAAGCCATGACGCCTTCCATGTAATCGGGCGTCACGAAAGCCACTGTCTGGGCGAGCGCCTCATACTCAACCATCTGGTCGAAACTTGCATATTCGGACTTGTCGAGCAGTGTCTTGGCCATGGCCACCGCCGTCGGGGCGTTCTGTGCAATCTGCGTTGCAACGGCGCGTGCTTCGGCAAGCAGGTCGTCATGCGGCACAACCTTGCTGACGAGGCCGATTTCCAGCGCTTCGGCTGCATCAACCTTGCGCGCTGTGAAGCACAGTTCCTTCGCCCGCGCGATGCCCACCGCCCGTTGCAGGAAGTAAAGCCCGCCAAAATCAGGGATCAGGCCGACCC
>JAGREQ010000007.1 GCA_020446465.1 Novosphingobium sp.
TGTGTCTATTCAGCGAATTGTCATAGACTTGCGCCGATACTCGGATAGATGAGGGCCATATTCGGCCGGACAACCCGAAGCGGCCATGCCCCTGTTGATGGCAGAGCCATCATATGGTGACAGGAAAGACACCTTCAATGAAACAACACTTTCATCGCGCTATTGCCATATTTGCAGCTGCCCCGCTGGCAATCGGGACACCTGGCTGGGCGCAGGAAGTCGAATCCGAAGCACCGCAACGCGCCGCAAAGCCGCTGGCGGCTCCGTCTCCTGTCCCTACCCCTGCAAAAGCCCCGACTCCCGCAGAAACCTCTGTTCCTGTTATCCAGCCGCTGCCCGGAACCGAGGAAGAAGTTGCCCCCTTTGTGGACCTTACCCCTGTCCGGGCATGGCCGGTTGCGGATGCCAAGGCCCTGTTGCGCGTTATCGAAGGGATCGGGGCTGAAGGACTGTTCCCGCGCGATTACAATCCGGCGGAATTGAAAGCCGCCATCGCGGCAGGCAAGGGCGATGCCCTGAACGAGGTGGCCAGCAGGGGCTTTACCTGGCTGGTCGAGGATCTGCGCGACGGGCGCACCCCGATGGATAATCGCAAACAGTGGTTCGTTGTCGATCCCGATCCCGATGCCAGCCCCACAGCTACCGTGATGGACAAGGCGCTCGCGAGCCACGACATTGCGGGCACGCTGGCCGCGCTTGACCCGACCCACCCGGACTTTGCGACATTGCGCCAGATGCTGGCCGAAACGCCGCAATCCGACAAGGCGACACGGACGAAAATCCGCATCAACATGGATCGCTGGCGCTGGCTTCCGCGCGATCTGGGCGGGACATACCTTTTGACCAATGTGCCTGAATATCAGCTGCGCCTGACGGTCAATAACCGGATCATCCGGTCTTACCGCACCGTCGTTGGCAAGCCGGGTAACACGGCAACGCCCCAGTTGGCCGAAGTGGTCGAAGGGGTGATCTTCAACCCGACATGGACTGTCCCGCAAAGCATTGTGGTGGGTGAAGGGCTTGGCGCCCGCGCGCTGGGCAATCCGGCGTGGGCGCGCGCCAAAGGTTACAAGGCGTGGAAGGACAAGGCGACCGGATTTGTCACCGTTGTCCAGCAGCCCGGCCCCGGTAACGCGCTGGGTCTGGTCAAACTCGACATGCCCAATCCGCACGCGATCTTCCTGCACGACACGCCCACAAAGGAAGCCTTCACGCTCGACAAACGCGCGCTCAGCCACGGCTGTATCCGCACCGAACGCGCGCTCGAAATGGCGATGACGATGGCTATTCTGGGTGGCGGCGCGACACCGGAAGAAGCAGTGGCAATTTCCAACTCCCGCGAATACACGCGTGTCCCGCTGAAAAAGACCTTCCCGGTCTATATTACCTATTTCACAATGGCCGAGGACATCGACGGCGTCATGCGCAGCTTTGACGATCTGTACGAACGCGATGTTCCTGTAGAGGAAAGTTTCGCCGCCCCGCGCCAGTTGAAAACCGGGCAACGCGAAACGGACGAAGCTGTCGTTCCGATCGAAGACCCCGGCCTTTAGAGCATTTCGAGAAAAAGTTGAGAGACTTTTTCGGTTAAGAAATGCGACAAATCAAAAGCTTATAGCGTTTCTTCCGATTCAACCTTTTCACGAAACGCTATAGGCTCAGGACCTAAGGAAACGTCAGTAAATCCAGAGCCTGTCTGCAAACAGCAAGCGGCCGCCTGAAAGGTGCCACAAGGCTTCGCGGAAATCGGCTGGCGACATGGCGAAACAGCCGTTGGAACGACCAAGTTTGCCCCATTTCTCGATCATGCCGGGTTCCGCGTACCACGCGGAATGCATGACAATTGCCCGGTCGAGCGTGTTGGAATTATCCGGGTCCAGCCCGCCAAGGCGGATCGATGTGCCATATTTGCCGCTATACCATTCATACGTGACATAAGCCCCGCGCGAGGTGGCGTTGGACCCTTCCACGTTTGAAAACCAGTTGAGGAACCCGTCGTGTTCCGGGTCCGAACCTGTGCCATGCGCCACAAGGAATGAGCGCACAGTGCCGTTTTCAAGATTGGCAAAGTGAAAGCGCGGCATGGAGCTGGGCAAGCCAAAATCGGCGATGCCCGCAATATCCTTGCGCCAAAGAACATCGCCAGCGCGTTCAACCTCCCGCTTTGCGACGTCCAGAATACGGCGGTCGCGTTCAGTCCCGCTCAACGGTTGGGCAAAAACACGCGATGGCATTACCAATGCCGCCCCCGCAGCCAGGCTCGCCCCGGCTCCTGCGGCACAAAATCGCCTGCGATCCATGTTTCTGTTCATGAGTATCATACTAGCACAATTATCCTGTCCGGGAAATGAAGCAGGCTGTGCCTAGGGGTGAGTTACTGCGTAATCACCATTTCATCGCCGCGCATTTCGATCTTGCCGAAACGGCTGAGCACGTTCTGGCCGAGCAGGTTGACATGCAGGCCTTGCAACACGACGGCTTCGACATGGCGATATTCCCTGCCGCCAAACTCCAGCAGATCAATTGTGACAACCTGCCCATTGCCCACGCCTGCAGCAGTTCGCATGATCGGACGAAACGCATTGGGATCATAATAGACGCCCAGCCTGTCCGCTTCCTGCTCGGTCAGGGCAACGACATCGGCGCCGGTATCAACCAGAAACGAAGCATCCATGCCATTGACGTTAGCGGTGAGGTGAAACTGCCCGCCAGACCCGCGCTGCAACGCCATTTGATCCATACCGAAACGCGCCGATTCGGGCTTTGGCGCATGAACATCTGCACCACGCGCCCCAGCGGCGGCAGAGGAGCCGCCCGCCCCGGACATTGCGCCCGTCGCTATCTGGGCCGCCACGAACATGACTGCGACCCACACAAGCACTTGTTTGATCAGCGGTTGCATCGCGCCGCAGGATAGCCGCACAAGCGTTACCGATTTGCCAAGATATGCCAGCGGGCACTTACTCTGCTGCTTGGGCGCTGTTCCCGGTGGCCTCGGCTTCCAGTTGTGCAGCCTTCGCTTCGACCAGTTCGACAATGTGATCGAGCATGGCATCGCTTTCAATATGGTGATCGGTCACGCCAGACAGATAGACCATGTGCTTGCCATTGCCGCCACCCGTAATGCCAATATCGGTTTCGCGCGCTTCGCCGGGGCCATTGACCACACAGCCCAGCACCGAAAGCGACAGCGGCGTCTTGATATGTTGCAGCCGGTCTTCCAGCGCCTGCACGGTGCGGATCACGTCGAACCCCTGCCGCGCGCAACTGGGGCAGGAAACAACGCGCACGCCGCGCGTTCTAAGGCCAAGGCTTTTCAGGATTTCAAAGCCGACCCGCACTTCCGTTTCAGGCTCGGCAGAAAGCGAAACCCGGATCGTATCGCCGATCCCGGCCCAAAGCAGGTTGCCGATGCCAAGCGCGGATTTGACCGTGCCGCCCAGCAGCCCGCCCGCCTCTGTAATGCCAAGGTGCAAAGGGCAATCCACAGCATCCGCCAGCCCCTGATAGGCCGCCACCGCAAGGAACACGTCGCTCGCCTTCACGGCGACCTTGTATTCGTGAAAATCGTGGTCCTGCAATAGTTTGATATGATGGAGCGCAGATTCAACCAGTGCTTCGGGGCACGGCTCGCCATACTTTTCCAGCAGGTCTTTTTCGAGGCTCCCGGCATTGACCCCGATACGGATGGCACAGCCGTTCGCCTTGGCCGCGCGCACCACTTCGGCCACGCGCTCGCTCGATCCGATGTTGCCGGGGTTGATCCGCAGGCAGGCCGCCCCTGCATCAGCCGCTTCCAGCGCGCGTTTGTAATGAAAGTGGATGTCGGCAATCAACGGAACCTCTGCAGCCCTCACGATATCGCGAAAGGCCGCCGTGCTGTCTTCATCCGGGCAGGACACGCGGACAAGATCGGCCCCGGCGTCCTCGCAGCGCCGGATCTGGTCGATTGTCGCCGCCTCATCGGCGGTGGGCGTATTGGTCATGGTCTGCACCGTGATGGGCGCATCGCCCCCCACCGGGACATTGCCGACCATGATCTGACGGCTCTTGCGACGATCAATATCGCGCCAGGGACGGATTGAAGACATGCCTGCCCCTATAGGCCGGGGGAACGGCTGCGACAATCGCCTCCGTTCCCCGAACCCGGTCAGAACGTCGCGCCCAGCCGCAGGAACACCCCGCGGCCCGATGCAGGCATTCTTTCGCCCACTGCAACGTCTGATCCCGCCACGCGATTGAGGCCGGACAAATGGTCCGCATAGTGCCGGTCAAACACATTTTCGACACCGCCGGACAGGCGAAGACCTTGAGCCAGTCCCGTATCAAACCACAGGTTTGCAATGGCCCATCCCGGACTGCGGCTTTCCGAATTGCTGACAGAGACATCATGCTGGGCGGCGGCAGCCACCAGTTCCCCTGTCACTGACCAGTCATCACCACTATACGTCAGGCTGGCCCTGCCGTTAAGCGGCGCAATCCGATAGAGGTTATCGTCAATGTCGCGCCGTTTGCCGCGAATGTAGCTCACCACTGCATCGAAACGGAGCCGGGGCACAATCTGCCAGCTAACGTCGGCATCGAAACCATACAGCTTGGCATCGACATTGCTGAATACCAGCGGCGTTGCATCCCCGTTCATCGTTGCAATCATGATCTGCGTCATCATATCCATCGGCACGGGCGTGCCCTGGATATAGTTGTTGATCCGGCGATAGAACACAGATGGCCGGAACGTGACGGCCTGCCCCACCAGATCCAGCCCGCCTTCCGCCGCCCAGGCGACTTCAGGACGCAGGGACGGGTTGCCGATATAGATATTGCCATCGGCCAGCCCGCCGCTTGCCTCTGTCGGAAGCCAGCTGAACCGTTCCACGGCATTGGGGACCCTGCTCTTGCGCGACAAGGTCAGGCGCGGGCGCACCGTGCCATCCTCCCGCCATATCCGCATAACGGCATCCCACGTGGTGTTGTCATGCGACCTGTTCGCCGCGGCTGTCGCCATGGCCAGCATCTGCACCATGTCAGGCACCGCTGCGCCAGTTTGCGGATTGTCCATGCTGGCTCGCCAGTCATCCACCCGCACCCCGGCATCGACATGCCAGCCACCGAAAGTCCGTTCGACTTGCGCGAAGCCGCCGACCCGCCGTTCCCTTATCCCGCGTAGAGAGGTTATCGAAAAACCGGCGTTGTTGGGGTTGGTAATGGTCACATCGCGGTTCACCACACTGGCATCCATGCCCAGCATGAGAGCGCCAAATGTGATTTTTCCTGTTGCCGTATATGTGTCGGCATCCGCCAGCGTGCGGCGATAGCGGGTCACGCTATCCGGGACAGGGCGCAGCGCATAATTGTTCATCGCGTGCCTGACCCCGGTATAGCTGAGGGCCAGCGAGAGGGCATGGCCACCCACTGATCCATCAAAGCCCGCGCGAAGGAAATCGGTATTGAAATACTCGATATCCATTGCAAAGGGCGGGTTGCCGCTGGGGTCTGTTTCCTGCCGGCGGTAATCAAGGGTGATGGTGTTGTTACCCTGCCGCAAACCACCAGAAAGCCCATAAGTCAGGCGCTCGTAAGCCGTGTCAGCAGCGTGGCCACCCGGAAAACGGTAATCATCGCCATGTTCCCATGCCGCGATCACGTTGACCCTGGCCTGATCACTGGCGGCACCGGCTATCCCGCCTATCGCCACGCCATCATCCACGCTGCGATAGGATGCGGCCATATCGACATGGGGCGCAAAAGTGGAACTGGCGCCGAAATCAAGTGTCTTGAGCGTCGCGTCGACCGCACCACCAAGCCCTGTGCCCTGGCTGACCTGCGCCGCACCACGGCTGACCGATACGCTTTTAAGCAGGATCACCGGAGCATAATGCAGCGGCGGGTCCATCGCATTTGGCCCACCGGACTGGAAGCTTTGCCCCCCGACACGCACGGAGAGCCGCTCTCCAAAAAGCCCGCGATACTGGACTTGCCCCGAAAGCGCGCCGTTTCCGATCAGCGCAGCGCCGGGCAGGGTTGCCACCAACGCAGCCGCATCGGGCTTTACGGCATGGCCCGTTTCAGGGTCCTGCCCGTCGATCATTGCCGGCTCATAATGGCCTGAAACAATGATCGTATCTGTCAGCGGGGCGGGATTATCTTCTTCCTCGGCTCTGACAGCGGGGGAGAGAGCGATAACACTGCCGAGCGCGACGAGGGCAGCGGCAGGATAGCGGATTGCATGTGTAAACATATATGTAACCTGTGAAAATGCGTGGGGGACACGCTACCGGCACGGACACGCGATCGCGGCGCACGGCAGTTGCCCGTCAAGTTGTCGCTTTGAAGGGCCAGTGCTGGCCTGCGAATCAGAATGCGTGGCTGAGCGCCACGTTCACCCCGGCATCCTTGGTAAGCTGGTAGCCGTTGACATCCTGCCACAGCGGAACAATCGCCTCGACACCGGCCCGCAAGCCCTTGCCGATGGTCACATTCGCACCAAGCCCGGCCTCCAGCCGCTGCCCGCCGTAATTCTCCTGCCGATCGGCCGGAGAGGTATGGCTATGCGCTGCGTTGTAGTGGCCGTGAATGTGGCCTTCATCGCTGAAAGCAAGGCGCGCAGACAGCGAAACCCGCTCATGCACGCGGGCGGACGCCCAGCCTGTCGCGGCAAAACGATCGCCCAGCCGATACCCGCTCTCGTTCCGATTTTCGAGGCGCGTAACGTAACTTGCCTGCAAGCCCCAGCCCAGCACATCGCCCTGGCCCCTGACCGTCAGGGATGGTTCAAAATCCCAGGTTCCCGACCCAGGCTGCATTCCATAATGGACGAATGATCCATCGGTATTGGTCTTCGAAACGCTGCCAGTGGGCGCAGACACCATAAGGCCGACATGGGCAGACAATGCCGGTTTGCGGGACAGTGCGACCAGCGCACCCAGCTTTGTATCGCCCATTCCGCTCACCGTATGGGACATCGTCTCGCCCGGCATCAATGAATGGTGGCCGCTTGCCATGTCAGCCATTGCGGGATCCATAGAACCAATGCCCAGCATGGTCATTTTCATGCGCATCCACATCGGCATGGCCATCAAGGTTACGCGGTCGCTGGGCGCCCACATCAGATGGCCCATTACCATGTCCATCGTCATGGACCGGGCGCGGGCGCTATAACCTGCGGCGGCGATTTCTGCGTCGGTCGCCTTGCGGGTGCCGGTATGATTCGGACCTTCGTATGTTTCGTGCATCCAGGCGAGGCCAATCATCACGTCGCCAGATTTGTGGACATGGTCCACCATGACCCCTGCAGGGGCATGGCCATCGGGGCGGGCGATGGCTGCCGGGCTGTCGGCATGCGCGAGTGCTGGCGCAGCGCTCAGCAGCAAGGGCAGCGCAAGCGCGCCGCCAGAAAGATATTTTGTCATTGAAATCAATCCATTTGATCGAAGTTAAATAGAGATACGGCGATCAAACGGTGTGTGGCGGGCCTCTTGTCGGGGGACGGGGGGCATAGGGCCGGGCAAGGTCGAAACTGATGACAGGCTGAGGCCAGCCGGAAATGACAGGCATCTGCGCTGCAACCACCACGGGGGCGGTTGGAATGTCCGCAGCGTGGGCCGAAACAGCATAGGGGCAGGTTTGATGCGCATTGTCATCCGCAGACCCCGGAGCAGGCGCCGGACTCGCCTTGCCATTACTGTCCAGAGAAATGGTGACAGGGCCAGCACCACCGCAAAGCGCGATAGTGACTTCGCCCGCATGGGCAACGGGCATCCACCCCGACGGCACCAGCCCGCGCCCGCCCGCCAGTATGGCAAGCGCAAGCCAGAACATCGTCAGGCGCAGATATGGCCGGGTCGCCCTCATCACGGCCACGGCTGCTAGACCTTGCCACGGCGCGGGTAAAGCCCGAACATCATGCGGAACACCAGGCGTTGCGCATTTGACTTGATCGGCTGCCCGCAATCGGCAAATCTGCCGTAATATGAACAACTCGCCCGATTTATCCGATACAGCGACCATGCCCGGCGAGGGCGAACTGCTGTTCGGGCGCGTTCTTGATGGCAAAGGTGCAGGCAGGCCCATCGGCTGGGCAGAGGCAAAGACGTGGAAACCTGCCGCAACGGGCGAAGTGCTGTGGCTGCATTTATGCCGCCAGTTCCCTGATATTGCGCAATGGCTGGAAAATGATGTGGGCATACCAGAACCCACAGCCGAGCTGCTGACCAGCGATCAGACCCGCCCCCGTGCCTTTCGTGAAGGCGAAACGCTGGTCGCCACGCTACGCGGCATTAACTTCAACCCCGGTGCAGAGCCGGAAGACATGGTTTCCATGCAGCTATGGTCTGACGGAGCCCGCGTTTTCACGCTGCGCCGCCTGCCACTCCAGACACCGCGGGAGATTCTGGCAATGATCGATGCGGGCAAAGGCCCGAAGGATGCCGGTGCGCTGATTACGGTTCTGGTCGAACAGATGGTCGCCCGGATGAATCAGGCGATCGTCGATATGAACGACCACATCGACACACTCGAAGAAATTGACCCGGCTGATCACAACGAAGCGTCATTACGAAAAATTTCGACGATCAGGCGCAACTGCCTTGCGCTGAAACGCCACATGGCGCCGCAGCACGATGCGCTGGAATCCATCGCGCGCGATGCGCCGGCGTGGTTTGAAGATCACGATCGACGTGAGATTTCCGAGACGATCCATCGGTTGCGTCGCTATATTGACGATCTCGACATCAGCAAGGAAAGCGCCATCGTCCTGCAGGACGAAATCCGGGCCGGGTCGCTCGCCCGTTCGGAAAAGACAAGCTACCTGCTGGGTATTGTCGCCGCAACCTTCCTTCCGCTCGGCTTCGTAACGGGCCTGCTCGGGATCAATGTCGGCGGGATGCCCGGCGCGGCAGACAGCGAAGCGTTCTGGATCGTGGTCGGGCTATGCGGCCTGATCTTCGTTGTGCAACTGCTGCTGTTCCGCAAATGGAACTGGCTATAACACCCTGATCCCGGTTTATTCCTGCTGTCCGGGGCAGAGGCTGGACCAGTCCCACTGCTGTTCCGGTGATACGGCAATATCCTGCACAGCCTGAGCGATATAACCGCTTGCACGCTTGCGGTGCTCACACTCGTCCATCTCATTCGGGGCGCTAAGTGCAAGCAGCACTTCTTCGCGGGCGTGCCGGAAGCAATCGGGGGCTTTCATATCGCTCATTGGCTGGCATCCCTTCCAGATGAAGCGCAGCGGCGAACGGGCAAGGGGGCATCACGAGAAGAACCCGACGCGCCACGCGGCCCCTATATCACAGGAGTGCGATTCGCCCCAAGATCGGGTTGTTGCGGGGGGCGTCAGGAATGCTTGTCCGCCTTGCGCTGGCCAAAGCGCATGTCCCGTTCCAGCCGTCCGCGCAATTGCGTGTAATAGGCTTCCAGAAAAGCACGTTCATGGCCGCTGCCATTCGTCCAGCCGATTTTTGTGCAAATGGCTTCGGCGACAGCTTCCATCGCCGGGGCCTGATTGTCGCGCAAGACCCGCTCCAGCGTTTGCAATTCATATTCGCCATAGACGGACAGCTCGGCATCGCTGAACCGGTAATCGGCCTCCGGCACTTGCGAGGCGCCGCCTGCGCTTTCAGCAACGGACATGCTGCTGCCCAGCTTTCGCCTTGGCACTTCGACCACCCAGGTTCCGGCGATCAGGTCGCCGGCGCGCATCGCATCGCGGTTGAAAAACGGGAAAGCCATGAAAATCGCAAACCACGCTGCCGCTGCCATTCCGGCAAGCCCGCCTTCCCCGCTTTGCGCGCCCATGATCAGCACCAGCGGCATGAACAGTTCAATATCGCGCAAGAGATTGCGGGCGATGACAGCCTCCGCCGTCAGCCTACCCGTCCCTTGCGCCCCGCCGCGCGCTGCCACGCGAATGCCCAGCATCCGTTTGCCCGGTGTAGCCCCACGCGGCCCCAGTTCAAAATAAAGGAAATAGCCGTAGCGAAAAGCGAACATCAAAATCAGCCACAGCACCGCCAGAAACTCCAGCGGGCCGGTATTTTGAAATCCACCCCCGAAATTGAGGTCCAGCACGCCCAACCCGATATAGATGAGCAAACCAGTCACCAATGCCATCGTGACGTTGAGGATCACGAAATCCAGAAACAGCGCACCCACCCGCGATCCGCGGCTGGCAATCGTCAACGGCAGGGACAGGCCTTCTGGCGTCACCAGAATCCGCTGGCGTTTCTGCAAGGCGGCGATGTGGGGCAGGGTTGCCATTGTCAGGCATCCCCCTGACGATCACGCGGACGCAGCGCGAAGAAATAGGCGAGCCAAATCGCCAGCATCGTCCCCCCGATGATAAAGCGGCTGGGCGTATCGGTAACAAGTTGTCGCACGTATCCTTCCAGCAAGGCGGCAATCATCAGCATCAGGACGACGCCTGTCATCACTTGTGCGGCGCGGCGGCCACTTTGCGCTGCCGCTGCCAGCACCGATTGCGCGCCGGGAAATGCCATCGAACGCCCAACATGAATGCCAGCCCCTCCCGCCAGCAGGATGGCGAACAGCTCTGTCGTGCCGTGGACGCTTAGCCACGCGATAAAATCCACCGCCAGCCCGGCATCGTTGAACACCCATAACATTGCCCCCAGCAGCGCCATGTTCTGAACCAGCAACAGGATCGAAGGGATGCCAAAGGCAAAACCCAGCGCAAAGGCGAGAATGGAAACCTTGGCATTGTTGCTGAACAGGAACGCTGCAAAAACAGACAGGCCGCTGCGCCCATCCTCTCCCGCGCCCGAAAGCGTCTTTTGCAAAGCCTCCACCGATGCGCCCGGTGCGCGGTCGCCACCAAACCCTGCCGGGACGAGCGCATGGAACCAGGCCGCATCGCTCGCCACCAGTAAATATCCAACGATGGTACCCGCAATCATTGCGGCAAGCGCAATCAGTATATCCAGCCAGATGGCGCGGATACTGGCGCTCAATCCACCACCCAGAAAGCGCCGGAACCACGCCAGCGCACTGGTGCGCGGGCCATAGACCTGAAACCACGCGCGCTGCACCAGCGATTCAAGGTAATCGAGCGTGGCGGCATCGAGCGTTGTTTCACGCGCAACGGCAAGGCTGGAAGCCGCCGTGCGATACAGCGCGGGCAGAGCGAGAATGTCATCATCCGACACACGGCGCAAACGACCGGATTCCAGCCGTGCGACAATCTGTTCCAGCCGTTTCCAGTCTGCTTCCCGTTCCAGCCGGAAACGGTCGGAACGCAAGGCCGCTGCTTCCACATCAGGCGGAGGAGTAGCTTCTTTCCTGCCCCATAGCGTAGCGAATGATGGCGCCTTCATCCAATCGCTCCTGCGCGTTTGATGTCGAGGTAGCGGTCAATCAGGCGATAGCCGATCCGGTCCCACGGGGCCTCGATCACATCGACGCCCAGTTGCCGCAACCGCTGCAACACCAGCGCGCGTTGGCGTGACAGCGTGGCCGCGCTGACAGCACTGGCAAGCGCGCCTATGTCGTCCGGCTCCTCCTCTATTATGTGTTCCAGTTCGGCATCTTCCATTGTTACAAACAGAACGAGATGATGACGCACAAGCCGGCCTATGCTTTCGATCATCAGTTCGGCGCTGGTCGGGTCGCTGAAATCGGAAAAGAGCACGATCAGCGACCGGCGCGCCAGCCGCGCAGACAGCGTCGCCAGCGCGAGCGTGAAGTTGGGTTCCTGCGAATGGTAATCGAGCGCGGCCGCCGCGCTTTGCAAGCGATAGAATGTCGAACTGCCGGTCTGAAACGGGGTCATCACCTCTGGCCGCTGGGCAAAGCCATAAAGCGCGACCTTGTCCCCACCCTTCAGCGCCACATAGGCCGCCGTCAGCGCCGCCGAAACGGCCCGGTCGATACGCGGCAACCCGTCAACAGGCTCGCACATGGCTTGCCCGCAATCAAAGGCGAAAACGATCTGGTTGTTGCGTTCGCTTTCATTCTCACGCGCCTGAAGCCGCGTCTGCCGGGCGCTGCTTTTCCAGTCGATCCGGCGTCGGTCCATGCCGGGCTGGTAATCGACCAGCGATTCAAACTGGCTGCCCGCGCCCCTGATCCGCCGGGCGATGAGACCAAACTGGGCATCGCGCAGCATTGTTTGCAAAGCAGGAGAGCGGATCGGTGACAAGTCCGGCCAGATGCGGACAGTGTCATCGCACGCACGTTTCACCTGCCGGTGCGCCAACCCCAGCGGCCCCGGCCAACGCAGCCAGAATGGGCCGATTTCTGCCGTGCCGCGCCGATTGGGGCTTAGCGTCACGCTCCCGGACCATGCACCGGGAGCAGCAGGGTCAACGGCAAGCTGCACCAGCGCCCGCCCGCCCTTGCCAAGGCGCGGGTCGAATGCCAACGCGGCACTTGGCGCGCGCCGCCCTCGCCCGCCCACAACGTCAGCCAGCACAGTGACAACCAGCGGTTCACCCACTTCGGCATCCGCAGGAACAACCAGCCGCGCAGCGTCGAGACGCCCGGCAACCAGCCCATCGAGCACCACCAGAACCAGTAGCATGATGGCCGCCGCAGGCATCAGGACCCATGCCCCCGGAACCGCAGCCGCCATCACCAGCGCCAGTGGCGCGGCAAGAGCGGCAAGGCCGGCAGCACGGGCGGAAGGGACGATCACTGTCCGCGCGTGTCCTTTATAGGAGCTGGACGCCTTATCATCGCGGCGCTTCCGTCTGATCGATCAACCCGGCCACCAACGCTTCCACCTCGCGCCCTTCGATTTCGGCAGCGGGTGACAGCAACAGGCGATGGCGCAGCACAGCAGCGGCCAGAGCCTTGACATCGTCAGGCAGTACATAGTCGCGTCCCTGCAAGGCCGCACGGGCGCGGGCCGCACCTGCCAGCAGCACCGCCGCGCGCGGGGATGCCCCGGTGGATAGATCGGCACTTTCACGCGTGGCGCGCACCAGTCGCACGATGTAATCGGTAACCTCCGGCGAAAGCGTCACAGTCTTGACCGCCGCCACAGCGCTCGCCAGCGATTGCGCGGTTGCCACCGGGGCAATGCCAAAGTCTTCGGGCCGCGGCGGGCCGCCATGTTCACCAAAGCGGGTGACGATGGCCGTTTCCTCCTCAACGCTGGGATAGGCGACCATCAGCTTGAAAAGAAACCGGTCAAGCTGTGCTTCGGGCAGGGGATAGACTCCCTGGCTTTCGATCGGGTTTTGCGTTGCCACCACCAGAAACCGATCGGGCAGCAAGTGCCGTTCCCCATCCAGCGTGACGCTGCGTTCCTGCATCGCTTCCAGCAGCGCAGCCTGTGTCTTGGGCGGCGTGCGGTTGATTTCATCGGCCAGCAACAGCTCGCAGAATATCGGCCCGCGTGTCAGCGTGAACTGGCTGGTCTGGAAATTGAACAGGTTGGAACCCAGAATATCGCCCGGCAGCAAATCGGGCGTGAACTGGATGCGCCCATAATCCAGCCCCAGCGCCGCGGCGAAGCATTGCGCCATGAAAGTCTTGGCCACGCCCGGCGGACCTTCCAGCAGGACATGGCCTTGGCTCATCAGCGCAACCAGCAGATGATCGACAGATTCGGCCTGTCCGACGACAGCCTTGGCCACTTCGCCGCGAATCGCATCAGCCAGCGCGCGCACTTCGTCGAGCGTCATCGTCATGTAACAAGCATCCTTTCGAGTGATTTCAACGCCTTTGCCGCGCGCAGCAAATCATGCGCTCCATGTGCAGCCACCAACTGGCTGGCAAGAACGGAAAACGGGGGCCTATCGGGCGCGAGAACCGCCAGCCGCCGGTCAATCGCCGCATCCATGGCAGCATCGTCACCAACACGCTGCAAGGCGAGTTTTTGCGTGAACCGCTGCCGCATCAGCGCCGCATAAGGCGCGCCCAGCAGGTGCAATCGTCCGCTGCGGCGGATAATCCCGGCGCTGTTGGCCACCAGTTGCTGCTTGCCGAACGCAAGATCACGCTCTTCACTGAGCGGGGGGCCAAATCGGCGGAACCCACGCCATCCGACCACGACTGCCGCCATTATCAGGCAAATCGTGGCGGCAAGAAACGGCGGCGTGAATGCGAGCGTCAAGAGGTTCATGCTGCGTCCAAGGCCATTCTGCGTCAGATCGAATGTGACGGGCAGATTTTCCCCCTCGCTCGCCGCATTGATCAGCGTCCGGGCAAGAAAGGCATTCTGGCGAGAGGACAGGCCGTAATTGTTCAGCAAATCGGGTTCGAACACGAAAATAACCGGCGCGCGATAATTGTCGTCATCATCAGCCCGCTGCGGCGCAATTCCCGCCATCTGTTCCAACATCGGATAATGCCCGCCATCATCCCGATAGGCCGCAAGAATGCGCGGTTTCCCGTCTTCGCCTTGTGCTGTGACCAAAGGGACCAGCGATGGCGCGACCCCCGACAGAACCCTGTTCCGCCGTGGCAAAGCCCCGCTGAGCGCGCCCGCTGACCAACCGCCTTTTACTTTCGACAGCTCTACCTGCACATCGTCAGCAAACCCTGCCCAGCCCGGCGGTTGCGCCCCTGAAAGGCTGACCCAGCCCTTTTTCGCATCCTTTTGCCATACGGGCGCAGGCGCAGCGACCCACTTGGGCAGGATCACGATTGTCGGACCCAGGAAGTGGCGCCGCGTGACAATCTGCCACAGGTCGTCCCCTTTTGCATTGCGCGGCGGCGACAGGATCAGCAGCCCGTATCCATCAAGGTCGCCTTCGTTGCGCGAGACATTGACCTGAAGCCCCCCGTTTTCGAGCAGGCGCACAAACCCTGCAAAGCCATCCAGCCCGGTGGCAGCCGCGTGCCCGCTTGAAGCGCCGGGGTCTTTTCCCGTTTCGTCAATCCCGATGAAATAAAGCGTCAGCACAAACGCAATCGCCCCCACGATCAGCATGGCAAGGACTGCGCGCGGCGAAAAAGGGTTCGCAGGAGAGGGCGTGCCCACCGTCACGCCTGCGCCCTGTCCAGATCGGCCAGCGCAAACCGGGCATAGGCATCGCGCGCCGTCTGCCAGTCGTTCTGCCCCAAAGGCATGAGCGCAAACAGGCTGCGTTCCACCCTTTCTGCAATCACGGCAAAGGCTGTGCGCGCCGTTTCGGGCAGTGCGGGAAGTGCGGCGATTTCACGCGCCGTGCTTGAAGGCTCCAGCCAGTCGGGCCGGGCAGCCCTGATCTGGCCGACGCTGCGCATAAGGAGCAGGTGCGTCGCTTCATCGAACCGACCTGCCGCAGCCAGAGCATCGGCATCTTCCAGCAACGTAAGAGCCTCTGCCTGACCGGGGATCCACCCTTCGTCATCAGGCCGCCGCGTGCGCCGCCATGACAGCGGGGCCACCAGCTGCCAGACCAGCACCACGACCAGAACGGCAGCAATCCCTAGCAAGATCCAGCGTAGAACGGGCCATGCCCCGGCCAGCGATTCGCCCACCGGGCCAAGCATGTTTTCCAGCCATTTCTGCACGGCCTCCAGCCAGGCAGGCGGTTTGGGCGGCTCTGTCGGGGCAAAAGGCGCAAACTGGATATCGCCGTCCGCCTTGATCTTCGCCCAATCTCCAGCCCAATCCTTACGGATGCGCGGATCGACAGAGGCAGCAACGGCAGAAAGAATGTGGGACGAGCCGGTCACGATTGCAGGTGGTGGCACGCAGTCACGCCAAGCGCAAGGCGCATCACGCGCCCGTCACCCCTTCACGCAAGTGCATGGGAACACACCCTTTCACCCCCGCTCGCGCGCTTGCGGATAAGTGCCAAGGATACGAAGCTCCTTGCAGTGAAAGGCCAGCTCTTCCAGCGCGCGGTCAACAGCCGGATCGCCCGGTGCGCCGACAATATCGGCATAGAACATCGTGGCTGAAAAGCTCGCCCCTTTCTGATAACTTTCCAGCTTCGTCATATTGACGCCATTCGTCGCAAAACCGCCCATCGCCTTGTAAAGCGCGGCTGGCACGTTTTTCACTTCAAACACGAATGTCGTCATGGCTATTTGCCCGGTGCGCGCTTCGGGCGGCAGCGGTTCGGGCGCGAGCACGACGAAGCGGGTCATGTTGTCGGCTGCATCCTCAATGCCGTCAGCCAACAGCTCCAGACCGTAAAGATCGGCGGCCAGTGCAGGCGCGATCGCGGCAAAGCGCGAATCGCCGCTTTCAGCAACCAGCGCCGCCGCGCCCGCCGTATCTGCATAGGCAAGCGGAACAATCCCGCGTTCACGCAAATAATGGCGGCATTGCCCCAGCGCCTGAGGGTGGCTGTATGCGCCTTCAAACTTACGCGCTGCGCCTTTTTCGCCGGGAATGGCCATCAATGCGTGATGGATCGGCAAAAAATATTCAGCCACGATGAAAAGCCCGCTTTCGGGCAACAGGAAGTGGATATCGGCCACCCGGCCATGCTGCGAATTTTCAATTGGAATGATCGCGCGGCCCGCCTCGCCCGATTTTACAGCATCAAGCGCATCTTCAAAACTGAAGCACGCAAGTGGCAGGCAATCCGGGGAAAACTCCACTGCCGCCCGATGGGAATTGGCGCCGGGCGCGCCCTGAAACGCGATAGCCTGTGCGGGATTAGCCTTGGCCGCAGCGGCCATTTCCTCGACCAGAACGAGGGCGGGAGCAGGGAAACTGTGCATGGATCGACCGCCTAAACCGCCACTGCCTCAGCGGCAAGAGCGTATCGTTGATGTTCTTCGGGCTTGCGAAGCGCGGCTTGCGCCACTAGAGGCGAGGCCAAATAGTTCTAACGACGGGTTTACCGGATGCAAGATCGTTTCAACACCATCGCTGGCTGGACACTCTTTGCTGGCATCGTCGCGCTCGGCCTTTCGAGCGTGAGCGCCAAGTATTTCCAGGCTGACAAGCACCACCGTCCGCACGAGATGGGCTTCGAGATCGAAGGCGTCGAGGCTGAAGGCGGCGGCGAAGCTGGTCCGTCCCTGCCCGAACTGCTGGCGCAGGCTGATCTGGCCAAGGGCGAAAAACTCTTCGGCAAATGCACATCGTGCCACACGATCAATGCGGGTGGTCCGAACGGCATCGGCCCCAACCTGCATGGCGTAGTCGGTGAAGCGATTGGCAAGGGCGTTGGCGGTTTCGCTTTCAGCTCTGCCCTGTCAGGCCACGGCGGCAACTGGACTTTTGCTGATCTGGACGCCTGGCTCGCCAGTCCGAAAGCCTTTGCACCGGGCACCAAGATGAGCTTTGCCGGCCTTGGCAAGCCGCAGGACCGTGCTGACCTGATCGCCTACCTCAACACGCAAGGTTCCAACCTGCCTCTGCCGGCAGTGGAAGCAAAGGCTGAGGAACCCGCGGCCGATGAAGCGGCAGCCGAAGGCGAAGCTGCAGCCGGTGACGAAGCAGCTGCTCCTGCCGAAGCAGCTGCTCCTGCCGAAGGGGCAGAAGCAGAAGCGCCTGCCGCAGAATAAACTTTCGCTGTTTTACAAGGCACTATGCCACACGCCCTCTCCGGGGGCGTGTGATAGGCGGGGTGCGTCATGGGGCGCGGCCTTTAGCCCCGTCCTTTGAAGCCTTGCGCGATTACATACCATTCTGACGAATCCTTGCGACTCGCAGGTGGCTTGGCGTGCTTCACGCTGGCAAAATGCTTCTTGAGCAAGGCTAGCAGGGCACTGTCCGTCCCGCCTGCCAGCACTTTGGCAACAAAGGCCCCACCTTCGGCAAGCGATTGAATCGCAAAATCGGCCGCCGTTTCCACCAGCCCCATTGTCCGCAAATGATCGGTCTGTTTGTGACCGACGGTATTGGCCGCCATGTCCGACAGGACAAGGTCTGGGGCGCCTTCCAGCGCCTCCTCCAGCGCGGCGGGCGCGGCATCATCCATGAAATCCATCTGGAAAATCGTGACGCCTTCGATTGGCTCGGTCGGCAGGAGGTCAATACCCACCACACCGGCGCGCGGCGCGCGCTGCCGCACCACCTGGCTCCAGCCGCCCGGCGCAATGCCAAGATCGACAACACGTTGCGCGCCTTTCAGCAGGCCGAACTTTTCATCCAGTTCCAGCAGCTTGAACGCTGCACGACTGCGATAGCCCGCCGCCTTGGCCTGCTGCACATAAGGATCGTTAAGCTGACGCGTCAGCCACCGCGCGGAACTGGCAGTGCGCTTCTTGGCTGTCCGCAAACGCTTGTCAGGGCTTTTCCCGGAACGACTCACGCCTGGCTCCTGTAACGCCTGTGTGCTTGTCCGACCCCGCCGATCGCGCCGGTATCTGTCGCGATAAGACCACGCAAAATGCCTTCACGAATGCCCCTGTCGGCCACACCCAACCGCGAAGCAGGCCAGATGTCGAGAATCGATTCGAGTATGGCACAGCCCGCGATGACCAGATCGGATCGTTCGCGTCCGATACATGGCAAGGCGCGCCTTTCATTAAGGGCCATATGCGCCAGCCGGTTGCTGATGGACCGCATCGAATCGGCCGGCACGATCAAACCATCCACCGCCCGCCTGTCATAATGCGGCAAATCGAGATGGATGCTGGCGAGCGTCGTCACTGTGCCGCTTGTCCCCAGCAGGCGAGCCGATGGCCCTGCGTGGCCTGCAACGCGCTCTGCAAACCCGGCAAAGCTGTCGCTGACGAGTTTGCGCATCTGCACATAGCGGTGTGCGCGTTCTTCAGCCGTATTTTCGGCCCTGTCACAGCTCTCGGTCAGGGAGACAACGCCCCACGGTACGCTCTGCCAGTCGAGAATCCTTGGCGCAGCACCGTCTGAATCGATCAGCACAAGTTCCGTCGAGCCGCCGCCGATGTCAAAGATCATGGCTGGCCCGGTGCCCTCTTCCAGCAGGATATGGCACCCAAGGACAGCAAGGCGCGCCTCTTCCTCCGCCGATATGATATCAAGGGCAATGCCGGTTTCGCGCCGGACCCGGTCGATGAACTCCTCGCCATTGTCGGCCCGGCGACAAGCCTCCGTCGCCACGGAGCGAGCCAGAGCGACATTGCGCCGCCGCAACTTGTCGGAGCAGATCCTGAGAGCGGACAAGGCGCGATCCATGGCAGAATCCGCAAGCCGCCCGTTCTGCGCCAGCCCCTCGCCCAGCCGAACCACCCGGCTGAATGCGTCGATGATGGTAAAGCCATCACCCGACGGACGTGCAATCAGCAACCGGCAGTTGTTCGTGCCAAGGTCTATTGCTGCATAGGCGTGCCGGCGGTTCGGGGATCGCCGTTCACGAAAAGGTGGCTTGCGCTGCGGTGATGCGGGTTGACGCGCTCCCTTTGGCGGGGCCGCGCTTTTTTTGCGCTTCGCCTGTTTCCTCCCTTTCGGGCCGGAGGCGGGCGGCTCACGTCCGGACTTTGGAGGCTTGTCAACGCGGCCGTCAGAACGGTCGCCGTGCAATTTCCTCGCAATGTCGGACGTCGAATCATCACGCCGCTCCGGCGGATGACCATCCGCCATAATCTCAACACTTCCATCTTTCCTGCCCGCCCTGTTGAGCGGTGACCTGAAAGCGATGCTACGCGTGCTTTGGGAATCCGGCAAGCCCGTTGCAAAAAGCGCGAACCGCGGCAGCAAGATAATTGCCACCTGCGACATAATCAGCTTATGCGGCCTTGACCGCGAGGCCTGCGCCGCCTAGAGGCTCGCCCCGCACTGCCCCGTCGTCTAATGGTAAGACTACGGACTCTGACTCCGTCAATCGAGGTTCGAATCCTCGCGGGGCATCCACTTACTAGCCATATTCCTTACCTTTCCATCGGTTTGGCGTGGTGCTGTGTCTAACTTTTTAGCGAGGTTAGACATTCTCGCTCCCGTAAGTCTTTGCCATCGCGGAATCGGCGCGGGCTGAATTTCCACTGTCACCGGCATATCGACGGTATTCACGAACGGTCTTGTGGCCAGTGATCGCCATGCCTTCCTCGTCACTACAACCGGCATCGCGCAGCCGCCGCGCGGCCGCTTTCCTGAGTCCGTGTGCGGAGCAATGGGGGAGGTCCGCCGCGATGCAGGCGCGCTTAACCATGTTATAGAAGCCCTTGG
>JAGREQ010000079.1 GCA_020446465.1 Novosphingobium sp.
AAAGCGGCCAGTTCATCGCGGCGAACGGGATCAAGCGCATCCCACTTGTTCCAGACCTCAACAATCGGGATTGGCGCCGCTGCCTCCTCCCCTTCTCCGCCTGTCACGCCAAGGTCAGCGAGTATTTCCTCCACTTCCTGCTTTTGCGCGGCAGCCGCCGGGCTGGCCATATCGCGCACATGGCAAATGACATCAGCGCCCGTCACCTCTTCCAGCGTAGCGCGAAAGGCCGCAACAAGCTGGGTCGGCAAATCCGAAATGAAACCGACCGTATCGGACAGGATAGCCTTGTTCACCGCTGGGAGCGCAATTGCCCGCATCGTCGGGTCGAGCGTGGCGAAGAGCATGTCTTCGGCCATCACCTCTGCCCCTGTCAGGCGATTGAATAACGTCGATTTTCCGGCATTGGTGTAACCGACAAGGGCTATAACGGGCCAAGGCGCTTTCTCCCGCCTGCCGCGATGCAGGCCACGCGTCCGACGCACCTGATCCAGTTCGCGCCGCAAGCGCCCCATACGGGCACGGATCATGCGCCGATCCGCCTCGATCTGTGTCTCCCCCGGCCCACCGAGAAAGCCGAACCCACCGCGCTGCCGTTCGAGGTGAGTCCAGCTACGCACAAGGCGGCTCTGCTGATAATCGAGATGCGCCAGTTCAACTTGCAAGCGCCCTTCGGCCGTTGCCGCGCGTTCCCCGAATATCTCAAGGATCAGGCCGGTCCGGTCGATAACCTTGCGCTTCAGCCTGTCTTCAAGATTACGCTGCTGAATTGCCGAGAGCGCGCCATCGACGATAACGAGCTCCGCTTCATGCAAATTGCAGGTGTCGGCAATGCGCTGCACCTGCCCTTCCCCGAACAGGGTGGCAGGCCGCGCATCGCGAATTGGAACGATGAAACTTTCAGCAACGACAATGCCGATTGCAAGTGCGAGACTGCCGATCTCCTCCAGCCGTGCCGCTGAATCAATCGTATAGGCTTTGCCCCTGATATCCGGGCACACGACCACAGCCCGCGCACCGCGGGTAACTTCATCAACTGGTTCCAGGCCGAAACTCAGTCTTCGAAATCCTCATCCTCGTCGTGATCCATCAGATCAACGTGCGTTGCAGGCTGAATTGTGGAGACAGCGTGCTTGTAGGCAAGCTGCACATAGCCTTCCCTCTCCAGCATTGTGGAGAACAGGTCGAAAGCAGCGATGCGGCCTTGCAGCATGACGCCATTCACAAGGAACATCGTCACCTGAACGCCAGCCTCGCGCACCCTGCTGAGGAAAACATCCTGCAACAACCGCTGTTTACGATTTATCTCGCCGATATCGGCGAACTGGTCGGCATCAATTGGCTGACCCGGCATGATGGTGGAAATGGCGTGTTTATAGACAAGCTGGGACTGCCCATCACGGCGCAACAGAATGGAAAAGTTGTCAAACCACGTGACAATGCCCTGCAACTTCACACCTTTGACGAGGAACATCGTCACGGGCGTTTTTTCCTTGCGCAGCAGGTTGAGAAAGGCGTCCTGCAGGCTTTGGCGTTTGCCTGACGCATCAACTGCCGGGATTGGTTTGGGCTTGGGGGCTTCGACCGGTTTGGGTCGGGGGCGCGCAGATAATGTTCGGCCTGTGGTCATCGTTCGTGACTCCTTTTTGTTGGCGGAATAGCTGACCTGTTCTTCCGCATTCTGGCGATTAAACCCACCTGAACGAGGCGTGGTTTAACAACCGGTGATGGCAGCCATTTTACGATATTTGACGCAGCGCGCAATAAAAAATTGTGCACCTGCACAATGGAGCGATCCCAACTACCTCAATCCTCGTCGTTTTCGTCCTTGCGGTCCGCCATACCCAACAGCTTCAGTTTCCGGTGAAGCGCGGAGCGTTCCATGCCGATAAAACCCGCTGTGCGCGAGATATTGCCGGAAAATCGACGGATCTGGATTCGCAGGTATTCGCGTTCAAAGCTTTCGCGCGCCTCGCGCAGAGGCACCCCCATCAGGGTCGACATATTTGAATCGTCGCCGGCAGGATCACCCGTGATTTCCGGTGGCAACATATCGGCCTCGATACGCTGCAACCGATCGCGCGGGGCCAGAATCACTGTGCGTTCAGCCACATTGCGTAACTGGCGGACGTTTCCGGGCCAATCATAGGATTCCAGCACGCCCAAAGCCTCTGGGCTGAGTTCTGGAGGTGCAACTCCAGCCTCTGCGGCATAGCGGGAGAAAAAATGATCGGCGAGCGCGGCAATATCCTCCCGCCGGCGGGTCAGCGCAGGGATTTCCACTGGCACGACATTGAGCCTGTAATAAAGATCCTCACGGAAAGCCTTGTTCGCAATTTCCTGCTCAAGATCGCGTGATGTCGCCGATACGACGCGCACATCCACCCCGATCTGGCGATTGCCACCCACACGCACGAAGCTCTGCTCAGTCAGCACGCGCAAGATACGGGCCTGGGTGGATTCGGGCATGTCCGCCACTTCGTCGAAAAACAGCGTGCCGCCGTCCGCTTCTTCCAGAAGCCCGCTGCGGATAAGCTTGCCATCGGCTTCCTCGCCAAACAGTTCCTGTTCGAAGAGGTCAGCCGTTATCCGCGCTGAATTGACAATGACAAAGGCCTTGTCCGCACGCGGACTCCAACTGTGCAACAGGCGCGCAGCCACTTCCTTACCCGCCCCCGCTGGGCCGGAAATCAGCACTCTGCTCCCCGTGCCAGCCACGCGCTTTAGCGTGGCGCGCACCTGATTGATGACACCGCTGTTGCCAGTAAACTCATCGGCAACGGCAAAACCTTGCTTCAGTCGGGCATTTTCGCGCCGTAAACGCTCTGTTTCGGTCGCCCTTCCGACCAGATGCAGCAACCGCTCAGCCTCGAACGGCTTTTCGATAAAATCGACTGCACCGCGTGACACTGCGGATACTGCCGTGTCGATATTGCCGTGGCCTGAAAAGATGATGACGGGCAGGTCCGGTTCGCGCGCCTTGATCGCATCGAGCAGTTCCAGGCCGTCCATCTTGCTTCCGTGCAGCCAGACGTCGAGCAGAACGAGGCTGGGCCGCCTGTCATCCAGCGCCGCAAGCGCAGCCGTGCTGTCCGCGGCGGTGCGACATTCGTAGCCTTCATCGCTCAACACGCCCGCGACGAGCTCGCGGATATCGCGTTCGTCATCGACGATCAGGATATCAAGCGCCATCGGAATGGTTCCTTTCCAGGGTCATTATGTGCGTTTCTGCTTTCACTGTGCTGCCTCGGTTCCTTCGCGCGCCAGCGGATCGCGAGCGAACCTCAGCGTTACGCGGGTGCCGCCATCGGGCCGGGAGATGAAGGCAATGTCGCCGCCATGCTCTTCAACAATCTTGGTCACGATTGCGAGACCAAGGCCTGTGCCTTTCTCACGCGTGGTCACGTAAGGCTCTGCAATCCGGCCGGCGTCTTCGGGCAGGCCTATGCCATTATCGTTCACATCAATCCGGATGCGATCGTCACTGTTCGACACCGTGACAGCAATTGTTCCGCGAAAGGTATCTTCGTTGCTGGCCATGCGCGCTTCCACGGCCTCAACCGCGTTCTTGAGGACATTTGTCATCGCTTGCCCGAACTGATGGCGATCACACGCGATAACGGATGGCACATCGTCATCAACATCGAAGGTAAAGTCGATTTCAGGATGGGCGACATCCTGCAAAAACAGCGCCTGTTTCACGAGATCAACAGCATTTTCCGAACGGAAAACGGGCTTGGGCAAACGTGCGAACGATGAAAACTCGTCCACCATCTTGCGCAAGTCACCCACTTGCCGGATGATCGTGCTGGTCAGTTCTTCAAACAATTCGCCGCCATCACTGATCTGCTTGCGATAACGACGATTGAGCCGTTCGGTCGCCAGCTGGATGGGTGTGAGCGGGTTCTTGATTTCATGCGCGATACGCCGGGCAACGTCTGACCATGCGGCCTGACGCTGATCGATCAACTGACGCGTAATATCTTCAAATGTAATGACATGGCCGTTGGCGGCTTGCGCGATTTTGACTGCCAAAGTCAGCAGATCGCCACCACGATTAAGGCGCACCAGTCCGCCTGCCAGGTTCGCATCGACCATGGCAGCCATTTGCGGTGCAAGATCGGCCAGTGGCGTGCGCGTCCGGGTGAGCACTGCACCTTCCAGCAACAGTTTGCGGGCCGTGCTGTTCATCAGCACAATCCCCCCTGCCCGGTCGACAGAAACAATCCCCGCAGTGACGGATTCAAGGATGGCTTCGATAAATGCCCGCCGGTCTTCCAGTTGCCGGTTGGCCCCGACAAGGGCCTGCGTTTGCTGTTCAATCTGCGCGGCCATACGATTGAACGCACGGTTGAGAAGACCGATTTCATCGGTCCCGGTTCGCCCCTCCACACGCATGGCATAGTTGCCGCCGCCAACCATCCGGGCGGCGGATACGAGATTGGTAAGCGGGCGGACCTGCCTGTCAGCCACTCGCAGAGCGAGGAAAATCGTGAACCAGACCAGGCCCAGCGACACAAAGAAAAGCGCAAAGTTAAAGCGAACTTGCAAGGTTCGAGCGCGACTGGTCAGCACGTCATAGGCATGGCGGACGCTTTGTGCGCGTTCCCATTGGCTGAGCATCAGCGCATCGGAATTGCGCGCGGTATAAAGGTATATGCCGGCATCCCGGTCAATGGCGGTCAGGGCTTCGATCCGGTTCGCGCTCGCTTCCACGACCACGGGTTCGCCGTTATCCACCTTGTCCAGCATGGCGACGGAAATGCGCCGGTCGCTCGTATTCTGGTCCGGGTCGACAATCGCCGCAGTCCGCAGTTTCCCGTCATTCCCTTTTTGCAGAATGGCCGATTCGTTGAGTTTCCGGCCAACGACCTGATAGGAATAGCCTTCTGCAAACTCCGGGCTGGCGATGCTGCTTTGCGACAAATAGGATCGCAAATCGCCCGCCATCGTCACCGTTTCATTGCCGACATCGCGCAAGTTCTGCTCATAATAGCCGCGCGCCAGCTTGTTCGCGTTTTCAAGCATTCCGCGCGAACTGTCGGAAAACCAGAACTCGATCCCTGACTGGAAAAGGATTGCCGCAAAAATGGCGACCAGCAGTGTCGGCACCGCCGCGATCATCGAAAACAGGAAAACAAGCCGGACGTGCAAGCTGGCGGCACCGCTGTCCGACCGTCGCAAGGCCAGACGCCTGCCAATCAGCACCAGCAAGGTCATTGCCGGGATCAAGGTGCCAATCAGTAACGCCGCTGCCCGACCAGAAGGTATCAGGACCTGATCGGATTTGACTGCCGACACCGCAAACCAGCTCGTCACGATCATCGCGACCAGCACAATTGCAGACGTTATTTCCAGTATGCGCGCAAAATTCGCCCGCCGCAGGACGACCAGCGATCGCCGCCAGCGGCGGCTCCAGTTTATGCGCGGGGCTGATGCAGCCTGATCCATCGTGGCAAGATTACAATACCACTGTTGCATAAATGCAAGGGTAAAGTGTGTGGCTGTTCACAGTCCATGCCAAAAAAGGCATTGTCCGTCGCCAAGCCGGGTTTTCAGCCTGCTGCGCGCATAAAATCAGTCAGAACCGGAAAAGTTTTCAGGAACGATATCCAGTTCACCAAGGCGTTTGCGCAGCGTGTTCCGGTTGATACCCAGCAATTGCGCGGCCTTGAGCTGGTTGCCACCCGTCTGGGACAAAGCATATTCAAACAAAGGCTTTTCAAATGCCGCGAGCGCGCTGTGGTAAAGCGTTCCGGGTGGAACCGTCGTTTCCTTAAGCCATGAATTGAGAGCACCCGGAAAACTCCCCCCTGCCCCGGCGCTCGCTTGTTGTGCGACCGGCTGTTCTTCCAGCAGTGCCCGGACAAGCGCGACGGTGATGCTGTCCTCACGCGCCATAAGCGCTGCCCGAAACATGAAATTGCGCAGTTCCCGCACGTTACCACGCCATGGCTGGCGGGCCAGCAATGCCGCCGCATCCGGGGCAAGCCCACGCAAGGGCAGCCCTTCATCAGCGGCCAGTGTCAGGAAATGCTCTGCCAGTGCAGGCACATCTTCTGCCCGCTCGCGCAAGGGCGGCAGCTGGATCGGCACAACATTGAGCCGGTAATAGAGATCCTCGCGAAACTGGCCCGCAGCGATCAAGGGCTGCAAATCCTTGTTCGTCGCCGCCACGATCCTGACGTCGATTGCGATTTCCTCACGCCCGCCGACCCGGCGAATGCGGCCTGACTGAAGCGCCCGCAAAAGCCGGGTTTGCGCCTCTATCGGCATGTCGCCGATTTCGTCGAGGAACAAGGTGCCGCCATTGGCCTGCTCGAATTTGCCGATAGTGCGCGCCACAGCGCCAGTAAACGCGCCCTTTTCATGCCCGAACAACTCGCTTTCAATCAGTTCGCGCGGGATTGCGGCGGTGTTTACGGCCACGAACGGCCCGGACTTGCGATGGCCAAGTTCGTGAATGGCTTCGGCAACCAGTTCCTTGCCAGTCCCGGATTCGCCCAGAATCAGCACGGTCAGATCATTACGCAAAACGCGCGTAATCATACGGAAAACGCCCTGCATCGCCTGACTGCGGCCCACCAGCGGTAGTTGCTCTGCTTTTTCCTGCGGCAGGCCTGCGCGCCCGGAGGAACCTTCCACAGCCTGACGGACGGCGCGCACCAGATCGTCCAGATCAAAAGGTTTGGGAAAATACTCAAAGGCTCCGGTATCGGTGGCCCGAACCGCAGTATCGAGTGTGTTCTGGGCGGACAGAATGATGATCGGCAAGGCAGGGTTATTGTCGCGAATATCACCCAGACTTTCGATCCCGTCGCCGTCGGTCAGGATGACATCCGTCAGCAGCGCATCATAACGCCTTTGCGCCAGAAGCCGGTCCCGCTCGGCAATGGAATCGCAGCGGTCCACCGCCATGCCTTCGTCTTCAAGCGCCGCCTTGATAACGATGGCGATGGATTCATCATCCTCGACCAGCAAAACGGTTCCGCTCACCAGCGTTTCTCCTCTCGCATTCGCCGTGTCATGATTTGGCCATCGGCAGGTGAATGCTGAAATGCGTCCAGCCCTTTGCGTCGTCGCGTTCGTGACTGATGCGGCCATCCATGTCGCGCACCAGTTTCTTCACGAGCGCAAGGCCCAGCCCTTGTCCATTCTTTTTTGAGCTGACGAAAGGTTCAAAAATATGATCGCGCAAGGCCGGGTCAATGCCTGGCCCATTGTCGCTGACCCGGACCTCGATTGGCAGACGGATTGGCCGCCCCAGCCTGATCGCGTTCATGACAAACCCACTGACAAAGCGCGTGCGCACGATGACCTGCGGCGATTGGGCAGAACGCGCCGCATCGCTGGCATTGGAAATGAGGTTTATCATCGCCTGCACAAGCCCATCGAAATTGCCGAGCACGGCGGGCAGTGACGGATCAAACTCCTCAACCAGTAGCACCGGATCGTCAGACGCCGCCTCAACCACAGAACGCGCCCGACGAATGGCCTCGTGCAAGTTGCAGGACGCCACTGGCTCAGGCGTTTCCCGTCCCAGGGACTGCATCCGGTCGATCAATTTGGCGATCCGGTCCACTTCATCAGTAATCAGGCTCACCATGCCGCGATCATCCTGCGGCATCTTGCGCTCCAGAAGCTGGGCCGCGCCCCTTATGGCCGCCAGGGGGTTCTTGATCTCATGGGCCAGAATGGCAGGCGTCCTGACAGAGCGTTCAGGGTCTTCTTCCAGCGAATCCCCTTTGCCTGCTTCGTTGAGCGTGATGATTTGCCATCCCGGCGCATTGGCAACAGGCGCGATTGTGAGATCAATCCTGCGGGCAACGCCATCCACCAGCAGGCCAACACCGTGCGCCGACAACTGGGCATCGCCCTGTTCCAGCCATTCGTCCAGCCGGTCCTGCTCAAACAAAAGCAGTTCTGCGGTGGTTTTGCCGATAATACGCTTGGCGCTCATGCCGAAAAGCTGTTCGGCAGCCGGATTGGCGCTGCGAAAGATCAGCGCGGGATCAACAAGAAGAACCGCAGTGGCAAGGCTGGCAAGCTGCCTTTCCGCGGTGGGGGTGCCGGTCAGGCTGCCCTGCGGCAAAGGAAAGGCTCGTAAAAGCGCGCCAGTGCATCGAGCACGTCTGCGGGATTGTCGATGAAATTGACCTTGTTGCGGAACTCTGCCGAACCGAACATGCCGCGCGTGTACCAGCCAAGATGCTTGCGTGCGAACTTCACGCCTACGTCTTCGCCATAGTGATCGAGCATGGCCTGATAATGTTCGCGCACCAGTGCATATTGGTCATCGAATGAAGGCGTGGGCATCTGTTCGCCTGTGCGCCACCAGTGCATCACCTGCCCCAGCAGCCAGGGCCGGCCATAAGCACCGCGCCCGATCATCACACCATCAGCTCCGCTATGTTCCAGCGCGATAGCGGCATGGTCGATTTCGCAAATATCGCCATTGACGATGACCGGGATAGACACCGCGTCCTTGACCTTGCGGACAAAGGCCCAGTCGGCATGGCCTTTATACATCTGGCAACGGGTGCGACCGTGGACCGTAATCAGCTTTGCGCCGAGATCCTCGGCAATGTGAGCCAGTTCAGGCGCGTTGAGG
>JAGREQ010000080.1 GCA_020446465.1 Novosphingobium sp.
CACTACCTGCTGCGCGTCATGCGGATAAAGGCAGGTGATACCGTCATCCTGTGCGACGATACGACGGGCGAATGGGCAGCGAACGTAGCCAACGTCACGAAGCGCGACTTGGCCCTGAACATCGTGCAGAACCTTCGCCCACGCGAACAAGTGCCTGATTTCATGCTTTGTGCAGCCCTGCTGAAAAAGGATCGCTTTGACCTGGTGCTGGAAAAGGCGACAGAACTGGGCGTGCGTAAAATACAGCCCGTCCTGACCCGGCGTTGCGTGGCAGACAAGCTCAACCTTGATCGCGCGCGCAGCGTGATGACAGAGGCCGCCGAACAATGCGCGCGCACGGCCCTGCCCGAACTGGCCGAGCCAGTGAAGCTGGATGCCCTTGTTACTGGCTGGGATGAACACCGCACAATGTTCTTCGCTGACGAGACTGGCGGGAGCAATGCCATCAGCGCCTTTTCGGCGCGCCCCGGCCCTGCCGCCTTGCTCATCGGCCCGGAAGGTGGCTTTGACGATGCGGAGCGCGCCAGCATCCGCGCACTCACGCAATCGCAGGCCATAACGCTCGGTCCCCGCATATTGCGTGGCGAAACCGCAGCCATTGCCGCCACGGCGCTTTGGATGGGAACGCGAGGCGACTGGTGAAACTGGTAAAATAGCGCTGGCGGATTCGGTTTTGCTGCCCTAACGGCCTGCCATGAGCACGCGAACGGCGTCAGACCGAGAGGATCCCGTCATCGAGAATCGCGACCAGTTGGTCGCGCCGATGCAGGCTGGTGAAAAAATACGCGAATTGTGGCGCATTGGCACCGAACATGAAAAGTTCGTCTACAAGCGTTCCGATTTCCACGCCCCTTCCTATGATGAACCTGGCGGTATCCGCGACATCCTGATGGCGCTCACTGATTTCGGCTGGGAACCGGTCGAAGAAGGCGGCAACGTCATCGCCATGTCTGGCGCCGATGGTACGGTCAGCCTTGAACCCGCTGGCCAGTTGGAACTTTCCGGCGCGCCGCTGGAAAACCTGCACCAGACATGCGCCGAAACCGGCCGCCATCTTGAACAGGTAAAAGCCATTGGCGAGCGTTTCGGAGTCGGTTTTATCGGGGTCGGCATGTGGCCGGACAAAACCCGTGAGGAACTGCCCATCATGCCCAAGGGGCGCTATGCCATCATGCTGCGCCACATGCCGCGCGTCGGTAGCATGGGGCTGGACATGATGCTGCGGACCTGCACCATCCAGGTCAATCTCGATTATTCTTCCGAAACGGACATGGTGCAGAAGTTCCGCACCAGCCTTGCCCTGCAACCGCTGGCAACGGCTCTGTTCGCCAATTCGCCCTTTACCGAAAGCAAGCCCAACGGATACCTTTCCTATCGCAGCCATATCTGGTCCGATACGGACCCGGCCCGCACCGGAATGCTGCCTTTCGTGTTCGACGATGGCTTCGGATACGAACGCTATGTCGATTACATGCTTGATGTGCCGATGTATTTTGTCTTCCGCGACGGGAAATATATCGACGCGGCAGGTCAGAGCTTTCGCGACTTCCTGAAAGGCGAACTGCCCGCCCTGCCCGGTGAACTCCCCCGTGCGAGCGACTGGCAGGATCATCTTTCCACTGCATTTCCCGAAGTCAGGCTCAAAAGCTTTCTGGAAATGCGCGGAGCGGACGGCGGGCCGTGGAACCGCATCTGCGCGCTTCCTGCGCTGTGGGTCGGCCTGCTCTACGATCAGGGCGCGCTTGATGCCGCATGGGATCTGGTGAAGCACTGGGACATGGAAGGGCGGGAACAATTACGCAATGCCGTGCCCAGACTGGGCCTCAAGGCGCCTATTCCCGGCGGCGGCACATTGCAGGACATCGCGGGCGAAGTCTTGCAGATTGCGCGGTCCGGCCTTTCTGCACGCAAATGCCTCAACAGCGGTGGTGACAACGAAACCGGGTTTCTCGCGCCGCTGGATGAAATTGTTGCAAACAGGAAAACCCCGGCAGAAGCCTGCCTTGAACATTACTATTCCGACTGGGGTGAAGAGGTATCGAAAATCTACGCGGTAAAAAGCTTCTGAGCTGCCTCGCTCTGCCCCTTACTCTGCGGGTTGCAGCTTTGGTCCACGCGCGCGGAAAATACGCTTAAGCCAGCCCAGTGAGCGGGTGACAAGGGCATTCTCCGCCATCCATGCGTGATATTCGGCATATTTCGGGTCTTCTGCCAGCAAGTGCGCTTCCTCCGTGCGGGCGCGCCAGTAATAGATCGCACTCACCAGCCCCAGCATGAAACAGTTACGCACCACGTCACTCAGCGATCCGCTCAATGCCAGAAACGGCATGGTCGAAAGCCACCAGAACAGGTTCTTCGCCAGATAAGCGGGGTGGCGGGTGAGGCGATAAGGGCCATTGGTCAGCACCCCGCGATACGTCAGGTTGGAAAAACGGATGCCGAACGCGACTGTCGCCCAGCCGTACATGGCCGTCAGGAATACCAGCAGCCCACCCCATAGCCACAGCATCGCGGTGTGGCCCTGAAGCCAGTAAGCCCAGTCCGAGCCGTTGACGTGATAATCCAGCGGGCCGTTCCCCATCTGGTTGAACGGCGGATAACACAGCAAGGCAGCAAGCCACCCGGCAAGAAACGGATTGGCGGACCGGATATGCGAATCCAATGGCCGAAACGTCAGCAAGTATCCGACCATGCCGATCTGGACATCCAGCAGGAAAAACACATCGATCAGCGCAACGTTGAAGGCGACCGGGTCGCTCAGCAACCGAGCCGGGTCTGCGTTGACCACCGCGCTCCAACCTCCGGGCAGAATGGAAATCATGAAGGCAGTGAAAAACCCCTTCACCGCCCAGGCCCGCCAGTGTTTCTTTACCAGATCAGGATCATAAGGCTCACGCCCGATCAGCATCGCCCCGAAATGCCAGGTGTAGTCGCGCGGTTCGACCAGATAGCGATCAAGCCAGATGACATAGGGAACGGACAGGATAACCAGCGGCAAAGCCGCGTATGTCAGCACGTCCATCGCAAAACGATACTGCCCATCCCAATACCAGCGGGCCACGCAATAAAGGAACGCGATGACAACCCACGTCACCCAAAGTCCCGCCAGCTTTGTCACTGACGTGTCGATCGTCTGCGAAAGCGCGCGCCGGTTGTTCCAGTCAATCCCCGTCGATGGGCGCAAGTGCACTTTCTCGACCACGAGCGACCACAGAACCATCGGCAGAGCGCAAAAGAACGTCGCGACAAGCGCCGCATAAGGACCATCCAGTCGCATATGCGGCCCGGCAACACCGAACAAATCCATGATCTGCGGCCAGTTCCGGCAGACCACCAGCCATGCGAACAGGCCAGCCACGCCGGACAGGCCGACAGCAGCAGAAACATCACTGGGCGGTGGGCCGCCGTTCTTGCGCCACTTCGCGAACATCGCAGACGGCGCTAGCGCAAAAGGGTTAAAGTCCCCGTAACGCTATACAGGGTTGCCAAAGATCAGGCGCGTAACCAAACGATCAGCGAAATGCCTGAATCCTGCCATTGTCTTCAAGGATATAGAGCGTGTTGTTGGCAACAATCGGCGGCAATGAAACCGATGAGCCAAGATCACGCCGGGACGTGATCGATCCATCAGCGACCGACAGGGACAGCATGTCACCTTCCGAACTGGCAATCCACAACTGGTTGCCCGCAAGGACAGGCCCGGTCCAGAAAATCGGTCCCTTTTTCTTCTTCGCGTTCTTCCACTCTTCCAACTGGGCAATCCAGCGAACTTTGCCGGAGGACCGGGCGATCGCCAGCATCCGCGCATCATCTGTCAGCGTGAATATCCATTCGCCCGCTACCGCCGGAGTGGAAATGCCCGCAAGGTTCAGTTCCCACAGGCGTTGACCCGTCACCAGTTCATAAGCAGCCATGCGGCCACCCTGCCCCAGTGCATAAACGCGTCCGCTATCAATAATCGGATCGGCATCCACATCGGTCAAAGTGCCAACTTGCGTAGAAATCGACGTGCGCGCCAGTGCGTCTGACCACAAGGTGCGGCCATTTTCATAGCGATAAGCGACAAGCTCGCCAGTGCTGTAACCGGCAATAACCGTCCCTTGCCCTGCGGCGGGAGCAGCAACGCCGAACACGCCGGCCTGCCCGGCAGACGCGGATTCTTCCCAGACAGGCTTTCCATCACTGGTGTTGAGCGCGTGGATCTGGTTGTCCTGCGTCATCACATAGACTGCCCCGAACGCCACTGTCGGTGCACCGCGCAGCGGCCCGGCAGGTTTGACTTTCCAGATTTCCGCCCCGGTATCGGCATCGAGCGCAGCGACTTCACCAATGCCGTTCGTGGCGTAGAGCTTTCCATCAGCAAAACTGACACCGCCACCAAAGGCTGACCCCTTAAGATCACCATCAACTTCAAGCCGGTGTGCCCAGAGCTTGCTTCCCGTTGCCGCATCGAAGGCAGAAACGGTCGCTGTCGTATCGATGGCAAACAGCTTTCCGTTGCCCACAACAGGGGCCGCCGCGAGGCGCCGCTTGTTGGAACTTCCTGCGATGGACACGCTCCACGCCTTTGAAGGGGAGGTCGCCAGTGCAAGGTGCCCGATCGCCTTGCCAGCCGTGCCGCCCGCCTGTTCCCAACTCGCATTGGCTTCAGCCACAGGCAGGACCACGGCCACGCTTGCAATCGCCGGGTCCACTTTCGTGCCCGTCTCGATACGCGAGAGGATTGGCACGCGGTCGCCCACCGTCGGCGTTTGCGGCTTGTCTTTTCCGCCCAGTGCCCCGCAGCCCGAAAGCGCAGTTGCCAGCAGAAGCGCTCCGAAAATCGCCGGACGTCGGGAAAAAGCGTGCAAATCAATCATATTCAGTCATCCTCAGGCCAATAGCAGCCAGTTATTGCAACTCACCGCCGCCAACGACGCTGGTGGCAGCGTTGTCGGGGCCGATTATCTTGTCCACGTCGGTTATCGCGTCGACACCCAAAAGGCCGGCCATCTGGCGCGCCCGTGCGCGCAGGCTGGGTGGGACCTCTTCATCCTTGGCGATGGTCGCAAACAAGGGACCAGCAAGATCTTTCTTGCCCTGTTTGAGATAGGCAAGGCCGACAAGCTCCCCGGCGCTGCCGAACCACGGGTTGCCCGGAACGGCAAGCGGCTTCAGTTGCTCGACAACCTTTTCCGGCGGCATCGAATCGAAAGAAACCGCTACCTGGCGGATCAGGGCAAGATCGCGATAGGGCTGTGGCACACTGGCATCGCCAGCAACGCCAGAAAATATCTCTGCCGCCCTGGCCTTGTCCCCTGCCTGCCCGGCAATCCCGCCTTGCAGCATCTGGGCGGCGGCAGCCGCAGCGCCATCTTCATCCTTGGCAATATCGGCAAGAGCCTTGTTCGCAGTATCGAGATTTCCGGCGCCGATCTGGTCAATCGCGCGAACCAGTTCTTCGGACTGCTGTTCCAGCGCGCTTTCCCGGCTTTCCTTCCACCAGAGCCAGCCGCCGAGAGCCAGAAGGCCAAGAACAAGGATAATCGCCAGAGGAATGCCGAACCGCCTGGCCGCCTGGGCCACCTGGTCCTGCCTGACGGCGTCGTCCACCTCCCGCACAAAGACGTCTTCCTGCGCCGCTTGTCGTTGTTCGGGCGATTGCGGTGATGTTGGTATCAGGGCCACGCGGCGGCGTATCCTTACAAACTGGTTGGGTCGGGGGCGTGTTTAGCGAATGGGCTGGCCAATACAACGGGGAATAGCTGCCTGACCTTAGTAAGGTGAACCAGCTATGAAAGAGGGGAGAGGATGCTTATCCCCACCGCCCATGCGATATCGCGGATTCATAGAGATTGCGATAGGCCGCGATCATCGCCTTTTCATCGAATGTCGCTGCCGCTCTGGCACGATTGGCCGCGCCGATTTTCCGCCGTAATGCAGGGTTTGCAGCCAGTCGCTCTATCGCATCGGCAAGGGCCGGCTCATCACCAGCCGGAACGATAAATGGCGTGTTCTCATCGGCAACCATGGCCGCAACGTCGCCAACATCGGGCGAAGCAACCGGCAGAGCTGCGGACATGGCCTCTACGACCGATAGGGGGAACTGCTCACTTTCCGAAGACAGCGCAAAAATATCAAACAGACCAACAACTTTTGCAGGATCTTCGACAAATCCTGGCAAGTGAACCCGATGCCCGATCCCAAGCCGTTCCGCTTCGGCGCGAATGGCCTGTTCTTCCGGCCCCTTACCCACAATGACGAGTTGCCACGGATCGGGCAGGCCCGAAAACGCACGGACAAGGCGCGGAAGGTTCTTGACCGCGCGCAAACCGGCAATGGAACCCAGCCACAGTTCCCCGCTGCGCTTGATAAGGCCGGGCAGAACATCGGCGTGCGGTTTCTGGGCATAATCACCAACCGGCAACCCGTTGGCGATGCGCTGGACACGCGAACGCGGCTGATACCAGATATCGAGCGCGATACGCTCCAGCCGCTCCGATGGAACCACCAGCGCCGCAGTGCGGCCCAGTGCAATCCGCCTGAACCAGTTTCGCGATGCCTTGAGCTTCACTGCCTCATCAGCGTTGAAGCCATCTTCATGATGAACAAGCGGTGGCAGCTTATACGGTTGGCATAACAGCGTGTGCGCCATCACCGCATCCATCGCGCCCCAGTTATATGTCAGCACCAGGTCAAAGCCCCGCATCGCCTTTGCTATCCGGCTGAGCCGCCCCAGCGTCGGAAAACCCCGAAGTGATGGGAAATTGCTCTGATAAGAAACTGAAACAGCGCGCGATATAAACTTTGACGCATCGAAGGCATGTGGCTCCGATGAAACGATGACATGCGAAAATCGCTTGCCAAACGCGTTCATCAGCCGGGCGGATCGCACCTCTTTACCTCCTGCATTGAAGGTTGAATGCAGGTGCAAGATCCGATCTGGCGAACCTGGCCTGCTCATGCCACCCTTCCAAGCAGCCGCAAGATCGCCTCCACAGCTTCCGGCTCATCCAGCGTCGGGGCATGGCCGACCCGCGGAACGACCACGGATTCCATCTGCGGCATAGTGTTCTGCATTGCCTCCAGCGTTCCGGACGAAAGGATATCCGAAAGCGCACCACGCACGGCAAGCAAGGGCTTGCCATCAAGTGCCTTGAACTGCTTCCACATATCGGGAGCAGGCCCCGTTTGCGGCTGACTGAAAACCTCCCCGATCTTCATGTCATAATCAAAGACGATCCGCCCGGACCCGCCCAATGTCATCAGGCGTTTTGCCATCGCCAGCCAGTCCGCAATGACATAGTCGGGAAAAGCGTGACGGTGGGTTTCCGCCGTGGCGCGCGCGGCGTGCATCCATGTCGGGAACGAACGCCCCTGCCCGACGTAATCGCCAATCCGCGCAAGCCCTTCAGGCTCGATCACAGGGCCGATATCGTTCAGCACCGCACCAGCGATGCGTGATGGATCGGTCGCTGCCAGCAGCATTGTCATAATCCCGCCGAGCGAGGTTCCCACTGCAACAAATCTGGAAATGCCGGCCTGTTGGAACAGGGCCTGCAAATCGCCCAGATACATTCCGGGGTTATAGCTTTCCCATGATTTCGCATATTCGCTGTCGCCCCGCCCGCGCAATTCGACACAGAGCACCCGCCAGTCACCCGCAAGGCGCTGTGCCAGTTGCTCAAAATCACGGGCATTGCGGGTAAGCCCCGGAATGCAAACCACAGGCGGCCGGTCATCCCGCCCCGGATATTCGCGATAGTGCAGTTCCAGCCCGTCCGGGCTTGTCCAGTATCGGTTGGTGAAATCTTGTTCCTGTGGAGGCATTGGCAGGTTTTCCATAACTGACGAATTTCACTGGATTGTTACAGCCTCTATCGCGACAAGCTGCCCGAACCGCAAGCAGCATTGAAAATGGCCGCATTTGAATATTTTTATGGTCGCTGGCCATGTGGCGTTAACCATTTGTCGCTAACGCTGGCCAGGTGAGTAAAACAGCTTTGGCCCATAATACCCCGGCACCTTCCGACAATGTGGCAATAGTCTCGTATGAGCCAGCCACCGGACAGGAGATCTGGAGCGGTGAACCCGGCGACGTTGATGAAACAGTCGCAAGGGCGCGCCGTGCGTGGGCAGCATGGGCGATCCAGCCGCTGGCAACGCGCGTTGAACTTATGCGCCGCTTCGCCAACGAAGTGCGCAAACAGGCCGACACGCTCACTGAATTGATCTCTCGCGAAACGGGAAAGCCGATCTGGGAATCCCGGTCAGAGATAGAAGGCGTCATCAACAAGGTTGAAATATCGGTTCAGGCCTATGCCGAACGATCCGCACAGCGCAAACTGAACAGCGCGCTGAAAGGGACTTCTGCAATCCGGCATAAGCCCCATGGCGTCATGGCTGTTATTACCCCGTTCAATTCGCCCGTCTATCTGCCCAACAGCCACATTATCCCGGCCTTGATCGCCGGAAATGCCGTCATCTTCAAACCAAGTGAGAAAACGCCGGCCTGCGCCGAATTTCTGGTCGGCTGCTTTCACCGGGCAGG
>JAGREQ010000081.1 GCA_020446465.1 Novosphingobium sp.
CTGGTCGGGACTGAACCGTTCTGGGGTGGCACGGTGCAAGGCGCCAGCATGACCTATACCACGATGGAAAATCAGGAAGGCTGGACGTTTCCCGTCGCCCGGTTTGCAGGGCGGGCCGGAATTGGGTTTACAGGCGAGATGGAACGCAAGCCGATCATACTGACAGTGACGCAGGGGGATTGTTCTGATGGTATGTCAGACCGGACTTACCCATACACTGCCACGCTGAAGATTGGCGATACTGTTCGGACTGGTTGTGCCTCGACGCAGCAGCATCCTTTTACCGGACCGGAGCATCCCTGAGGCGGAAAACTGGTTGGCCCGGTTGCAACTGCGCGAAAAGATCGCAAAGACCAATCTTGTGCGAGTTTCAAATCGTGCGCTGCAGTGTAAATCTGGCGGTGCAGGGCAACAAAATCTGAAGACAGGAAAATACCATGACTCAATCCATTCCTTCGCATCCAGGGCTTGCCGTTAAAAAGCTGGGCGTGACGGACCTACTTGGCAAAGGTGGCTTCCGGTTGACCAGCGCCGCCTTTGAAGATGGGGGAGAACTTGATCCCTGCTTCACTGCCGATGAAGAAGACGCCGTTGCCCCGCCGCTGGAATGGAATGCCCCTCCATCGGGCGCGATGGAACTGGTTCTGGTGGTGGAGGATGCCTCGTCCACAGGCGATGATCCTCTGTGCCATTGGCTTGTCTGGGGGCTGGCAGCGCAACAGGGCAAGCTGATGGAAGGCGAAGTCCCGCCGCGCGTCGGCAAGAACAGCAAGCGTAACAGCGAATGGCTTTTGCCCGAACCACCGCACGATGACGATGCCCACACTTATGTCTTCCAGCTTTTTGCGGTCGACCTGCCGTTGACCCTGATGCCTGGCGCCACGCACAAGGATCTGCTCGCGGCGATTGAAGGGCGCGTGGTGTCTGCCGCAGTGCTCACCGCTGCCTATGCCCGCGAAGAGGAGGATGACGGCGATTGGGATGATGAAGGCCTCGACGCCGAGGATGCGGATTGATCGCGCCACGTCTTTTCAGGCACCTCGGCGCGGCGCTGCTGGCCGCGTCGGTGCTGTGTCCGCCAGTGCTTGCCGCTACGCCCGAACAACGGGCCGAGGCTGCATTGAAAGCGGCCCCGGTGTGGGATGGGCATAACGATGTGCCCATCCAGTTGCGCGGTCGGTATCAGGACGCGATCAACGATTTCGACTTTGCCGATACGACAGACACTGCCGATCCGGACGCAGATGATTACCGCAAGCGGGCCATGCATACGGACCTTGCGCGGTTGCGAAAGGGACACGTTGGCGCGCAGTTCTGGTCGGTCTATGTCTCCGCCGATTTGGAAGGGGATGCGGCGGTAAAGGTCACACTGGAACAGATCGACGTCGCAAAACGGCTCGTTGCCCGCTACCCGGATGACCTGATGTTGGCAACTTCATCGGCTGATGTCGAACGTGCCATCAAGCAGGGCAGAATTGCATCACTGTTTGGTATGGAAGGCGGCCATTCGATTGGCGGCAGCCTTGGCGTGCTGCGGCAGATGTATGCGCAGGGTGTGCGTTATATGACGCTGACACATTCGCGGAATACCTCGTGGGCTGACAGTGCATCGGAACCGCCAGAGCACAATGGGCTGACGGATTTCGGGCGCGATGTCGTGCGCGAGATGAACCGGCTCGGCATGTTGGTCGATCTCAGCCACGTCAGCGACGAAACAATGCTGGATGCACTGGAAGTCTCCCGCGTGCCGGTGATTTTCAGCCATTCGGGCGCGCGGGCAGTCAATGGGCATGAACGTAACGTGCCCGATGCCGTGCTGGACAGGCTCAAGGACAATGGCGGCATTGTGATGGCGATTGCGCTGCCAGACTATGTCAGTGAGGAATTGCGCCAGTGGCGGGCTGCAAAAGCGGGGGAAGAGGCACGCCTGAAGACGTTGTTCCCGGCTAATGCTGACTCTGTGAAACAGGGCCTTGCTGACTGGGAGGCGCAGAACCCCACGCCTGATGCCACCGTCTCACAAGTGGCGGACCATATAGACCATATCGTTGGCCGGATCGGTATCGATCACGTTGGCATCGGCGGGGACTATGACGGAATGCCGCATGGCCCGGAAGGGATGGAGGATGTCTCCGGCTATCCCGCTCTGTTTGCCGAACTGGTCCGGCGCGGTTATTCGCAAGGTGATCTGGAAAAAATTGCCAGCCGCAACATGATGCGGGTTCTGAAACAGGCAGAAAGGTATGCTGCGGCCCACCGGGGCGACCTTCCGATCGAATACCCGGTGGGGAAATAGGCAGCCGGCGTCAGTCGCGCAGAAGGTCGTTGATGCCGGTCTTCGCGCGCGTCTGGGCATCTACCGTCTTCACGATAACCGCGCAATAAAGCGACGGTCCCGGTGCGCCATCGACCAGCGGTTTGCCCGGCAGCGCGCCGGGGACGACGACCGCGTAGGGTGGAACTTTGCCGATATAGACCTTGCCGGTCACGCGATCGACAATCTTGGTCGATGCGCCGATGAAGACACCCATCGACAGCACAGCGCCTTCGCCCACGATGACGCCTTCGGCCACTTCGCTGCGCGCGCCGATAAATGCACCATCCTCGATTACGACCGGCCCGGCCTGAAGCGGTTCGAGAACCCCGCCAATGCCCGCGCCGCCCGAAATGTGGACGTTCTTGCCGATCTGGGCGCAAGAGCCGACCGTGGCCCATGTATCGACCATCGTGCCTTCCCCGACATATGCACCGATGTTGGTGAAGCTGGGCATAAGCACAGCGCCCTTGCCGATAAAGCTGCCGCGCCGGACGACCGCACCCGGCACGACCCGAAAGCCGCCTTCGCGGAAGCGGGCTTCGTCCCACCCGTCAAACTTCGACGGCACCTTGTCAAAGGCAGGCGCGCCAGCTGATGCGCCGGGCATGGGGACGTTGTCATTCAGCCGGAACGACAACAGCACTGCTTTTTTGAGCCACTGATTGACTTTCCAACCGCCCTGACCGTCAGGTTCCGCAACGCGTGCTTCGCCACTGTCGAGCAAGGCAAGCGCGGCCTCGACCACCTGGCGCACGTCGTCGCTTTGCGGATTGACGCTGTCGCGCTGGTCCCATGCAGCTTCGATGGATTGTTCAAGTTTGGCGGACATTGTCTGGTGGCTCCTGCAAGGTTCTTCAAAATGCATCCTGGATAGCGGGTGCGCCTAGCCATTGCGGCGGGTGGGGGCAAGGGCTTCCCGGTGCGCCATATGTCGCGGGCTTGCGCGCGGTTATCGGTAAATGGCTCAGGCGGTCAGGTCACGCACAAAGCTGACCAGTCCGGTCTGGCGGGCGCGGCGCATCCGTTCGGCCTGAAGGATTGTGCAGACCTTGGCGAAACAGGCGTCCATATCGTCATTGACGACGACATAATCATACCCATCCCAATGGCTGATTTCGGACCGTGCGCGGGCCATGCGGCCGGCGATCACTTCGGCGCTGTCGGTCCCGCGCGAAGACAGGCGCCGTTCCAGTTCCCCTATGCTGGGCGGCAGCAGAAAAACACGAACCACGTCAGCTTCTGCGCGTTGATAAAGCTGTTGCGTACCCTGCCAGTCGATGTCGAACAGGAAGTCCCGGCCTTCCTTCAGGCCCGCCTTGATCTGCGCTTTGGGGGTGCCGTAATGGTTGCCAAAGACTTCGGCCCATTCAAGAAACTCGTCGGCTTCGACCATTTCCATGAACCGTTCGCGAGTGGCGAAGATATAGTCCTTCCCGTCCACTTCGCCGGGGCGCTGCGGGCGCGTGGTGACGGATACCGACATCGCGATTTCGTCATCCTCGACCAGCAAGCGCCGTGCCATCGTGGTCTTGCCCGCACCCGACGGGGAGGAGAGGACGAACATCAGTCCGCGCCGTTTCAGAGTATCGCTGTTGCCCATCGCCGCGATGTGCGCGAGCGATTGCCTAAAATCAAGGCTGTCTGTCCGTTCTCTTGCTGCGGTCGAGCAGGGTTTTGCCCAGAATACCGACGCCGACAATGATAGCGCCGGGTAATGAGCGCGCCGCGATCCGGGCGATTATCACGCTTGTCAGGGTCTGGCCGAGGGTTTGTTTTTTCAGCACATCGCGGGCTGTTTTCTTGCCATAGCCGGACAGGAGCTTTCGTTTGACGGCGCGCCGGGCAAGCGTGGAAACACCACGCAGGGCAATGTCGGCCAACGCCAGGTTGGTGCGCGGGTCGGGGCTGGGACCGGGCACGCGTTTGCCACTTTCTGCAAGGGGATCGGCCTTTTTGCGTCCTTGCGCCTTGGCCGGTGCTGTGTCTGGTGTGGTCCCGCGGTGCCTGGTCATTTTCATGTTTGCCATGTTCCTGACCGCACTATGGCCAGGGGTGTTATTTCTTCTTGCCGAAATCTACCGTGACGACATTCGATCCGTCATCGGGGGAATCAACCGCGGAATCGTCATCGCGTTCCCGCGTGTCGTTTTGCGGGTCTTCATGGGGTTCTGGTTCCATCTGGCCGCTTGCTGCCTGAAACTGAAGGCCGAAATCCACTGCCGGGTCCACAAATGCAGTAATCGCGGCAAAGGGAATCACAAGTTTGGCCGGTATCTGGTTGAAGCTGAGGCCGACAGTGAAGCCTTCGTCATCCACTGCCAGTTCCCAGAACTTGTGTTGCAGCACGATTGTCATTTCTTCGGGGAAACGCTCCCGCAGGCGGGACGGGATGGAAACGCCCGGCGCATCGGTGCGAAAGGTGATGTAGAAGTGATGGTTGCCGGGCAGGACACCGCCTGATTGTTCAATCTCGCCCAATACGCGGCCAACGACTGCGCGCAGCGCTTCCTGCACGATTTCGTCATAAGGGATCAGGCTATCGGGTGTATCACTATCCATGGCGTATAGACCTGCCGCCACAATCCACTGCCGGTCAAGGGGAAAGCGCGTTAAATATGGGGAATCGGTCGCAGATGTTGCGCTTATCCGCCATCGGATTATAGGCCGAAACCATGCGTATTGGGACGATTGACCGCAAAACCAGCGAAACCGCGATTTCTGTCGAGGTGAATCTCGATGGAACAGGTGCTTATGACGTTTCGACAGGGATCGGTTTTCTCGATCACATGGTCGAACAGTTTTCGCGCCATTCGCTGATCGACGTGAAACTGCATGTCGATGGCGATTTGCATGTCGATCAGCACCACACCACCGAAGACAGCGCGATTGCGCTTGGCCAGGCCATTGCCAATGCCCTGGGCGACAAGGCGGGTATTGGCCGTTACGGCAGCGTTTATTCCCCGATGGATGAAACGCTGGCGCGGGTTGCGCTCGATATTTCGGGCCGCCCGTGGCTCGTGTGGAATTGCCGTTTCACGCAGGAACGGCTGGGCGAAATGGATACCGAACTGTTTGAACACTGGTTCCAGTCGATCGCGCAGGCTGTAGGTATCACACTCCATATCGAAGTGCTTTACGGCACCAACAATCACCACATGATCGAAGGCGTCTTCAAGGGATTCGCGCGGGCCATGCGCCAGGCGGTGGAAAATGATCCGCGCAAAGGCGGCGCGGTGCCTTCAACGAAAGGGCAGCTCGGTGGCTGAGGTTATCGCTCTCGTCGATTATGGCGCGGGCAACCTCCATTCTGTCCATAGCGCGCTGCTGGCAGCAGGCGCGCATGGGGTGGAGGTCACGGCCGATCCCGATGTGGTGCGCGCGGCAGACCGGATCGTGTTGCCGGGCGTCGGGGCGTTTGGCGCATGTGCTGCCGGCTTGCGCGCTGTTCCGGGCATGATCGCGGCGATGGAAGAACGCGTCATGGTTGGCGGCGCGCCGTTTCTTGGCATTTGTGTGGGTATGCAACTGCTGGCGACTCGCGGGCTGGAATATGGCGCAACCGCGGGGCTGGACTGGATACCGGGTGAAGTGCGCACGATCGAACGCACGGACCCTGCAATCAAGATTCCGCACATGGGCTGGAACGATGTGGTGCCCACGCCGCACCATGACGGGGCCGCATTGATCGAGCCGGGGGAGGCGTATTTCCTCCACTCCTACCATTTCGTGCCCGATAATGGCCACCATGTCGCCGCGATGACAGACCATGGCGGCGGGCTGGTGGCAGCGGTCGCGCGCGACAATATCCTGGGGGTGCAGTTCCACCCCGAAAAGAGCCAGGCATACGGGCTTGGCCTTCTGGCACGTTTTCTGGAGTGGTATCCCTAGACATGATCGTCTTTCCCGCAATTGACCTGAAGGCTGGCGAAGTCGTCCGCCTTGCCGAAGGCGACATGAACCGCGCCACCGTTTATGGTGACAACCCTGCCGCGCAGGCCATGCTGTTTGCCGAAGCGGGCGCGCAGCACCTCCATGTTGTCGATCTGGATGGGTCGTTCGCCGGGCGGACCGAAAATCGTGAGGCGGTGGAGGCCATTGTCGCGGCGTTTCCGGGCTACGTCCAGCTGGGCGGGGGCATTCGCACGCGTGAAGCGGTGGAAGGCTGGTTTGATCTTGGCGTTGCGCGGCTGGTGATGGGGTCTGCGGCGCTGAAAGACCCGCAATTCGTGAAGGACATGGCCGCCGAGTTTCCCGGCGGCATCGTGGTCGCGGTTGATGCGCGCGATGGCATGGTGGCAACCGAAGGCTGGGCCGAAGTTTCTGACGTGCCCGTTGCCGATCTTGCCCGCAGGTTCGAGGATGCAGGCGTTGCCAGCCTCCTGTTTACCGACATCGGGCGCGATGGCTTGCTGAAAGGCTGCAATATCGATGCGACGGTGGAGCTTGCCCGCATGGTCGATATTCCTGTCATCGCCAGTGGCGGCGTGAAGGGGCTGGATGAGATTCATATTCTCTCGCTCCATGCCGCCGAGGGTATCGAAGGCGTGATTACGGGCCGTGCCTTGTACGAAGGCAAGCTGGACCTTGCCGCGGCCATTGCGATGGCTGGGCGGAGTTGACCCGATGACCGTTCGCGTTCGCGTTATCCCTTGTCTCGATGTTGCCGATGGCCGCGTGGTCAAGGGCGTGAACTTCGTCGACCTGAAAGACGCGGGCGATCCGGTGGAGCAGGCGCGTGCCTATGATGAGGCTGGCGCGGACGAGCTGTGTTTTCTCGATATTTCCGCCAGCCACGAAGGGCGCGGCACGCTGCTTGATATCGTGCGGCGCACGGCAGAAGTATGCTTCATGCCCGTCACAGTCGGTGGGGGTGTACGGTCTGTCGAGGATGCGCGGGCCTTGCTGCTGGCTGGTGCGGACAAGGTCGCAGTCAACAGCGCCGCTGTCGCCCGGCCGGAACTGGTTGGCGACATTGCGGCAAAGTTTGGCAGTCAGTGCGTTGTTGCCTCGGTCGATGCGCGATGGGTCCACGACCATTGGGAAATCTTCACCCACGGCGGCCGGCGTGAAACCGGGATTGATGCCATTGCGCACGCCACGCGTCTGGCGGACCTGGGGGCAGGTGAACTGCTTGTCACCAGTATGGATGGCGACGGAACCCAGAGAGGTTACGATCTCAAGCTGACGCGGGCCATCGCTGACGCAGTATCAGTGCCGGTCATCGCCAGCGGGGGTGTGGGAACCTTGCAGCATCTGGTTGAAGGCGTGACGCAAGGCCACGCGAGCGCTGTGCTGGCAGCCTCCATTTTCCATTTCGGAACGTATTCCATTGCGCAGGCCCACGCCGCCTTGCGCGAAGCAGGCATTCCCGCCCGCGCCTGATTGTCGGGGTAGTTTACAAAGACTTAAACCGCGCCAGCAGCGTTAACCATGCAAAGCGCCGGATTGTCCGTTTGTCAGGATTATGGCACGCAACTTGCGTTAACCTAACCATGTTGCCCCGTTCCCAACATATTGCTTTGTTTGCATTATTGCTCGCCCTTGCGATGCCTGCCGAGGCTTCCGGCAGTGGCGGCGCGCCTGAAACGTCAGGCTGGGGGCTGTTTCTCCTTGGCCTTGCCGGTGTGATCATCGGGCGCCAATGCGTTATCCTGCGCCAGCGACAGGAGCGTAAAGAGGATCGCGATAAGTAGCGCCACCTTGACCGCGCCCGGCCACACGGTCATGTGGGCGGATATGGAAACCCTCAAACGCCTCGAACAGACGATTGCGTCGCGTCGTAAAGCCGACCCCGGAGAATCCTACGTCGCACAGCTCAACGCCCGTGGCTTGCCCGCCATTGCCCGCAAACTGGGGGAAGAGGCGGTGGAAACAGTCGTGGCGGCGCTTTCCGGTGACGACGCGGAACTGGTTGGCGAAGCGGCGGACATCCTCTTTCATCTGATGGTGCTGTTGAATGCGCGCGGGGTGTCGATTGATACGGTCATGGCTGAACTTGACCGGCGCGACGGGGTTTCAGGGATTGCCGAAAAAGCTGCAAGGAAGAACTGATGCCTGTCGATGCCACGCAAGCCTATGATGACCAGAACATCTTTGCCAAAATCCTGCGCGGTGAACTGCCCTGCACAAAGGTTTAC
>JAGREQ010000082.1 GCA_020446465.1 Novosphingobium sp.
AAACCAGTTGGCGACGTGCCGCTGAACCATGGCGACAGCGTCTGACTGCATGACCATCAACGGCAACAGCGTGAACTGCGACACGCGCAATTGTTCTGTTCCGCGCCGCCCTGGAATAGCGCCATAGAGATAACTGCTTTCATCCAGCCTGCAGGCAACCGATGGTGCCCGGTTCAATGCGTCCAGAGTCATGCCCTCGCGGAACTCGGGATGATCCTTGCGCGCGATACAGACCCATTCCTCACGATAGACCAGCGCCCACTCCAGCCCTTCTTCATCGAAGATCGACTGTGGGATGATTCCGCGCGGAATTATCAGCAGGTCTATCTTGCCCTCTTCCAGATCCCGCCGCGTGACATACTGGATGCTCAGGAACTGGACCGAAGTTCGTGGCGCCTGCGCGCTCAGCCGGCTGATGAACTCATCGCTCAGCGCCAGCGCCGCGGTATCACCCGTGGCGATCAGAAACTCGCGCTCAACCTCCGCAGGATCGAAGCGGCTTGGTTTGAAGAGATCTTCCATCCCCAGCAACAGGTCTTCGACTTTGGGTGCCAGTGCCTGCGCCGTGCGGGTCGGCACCATCTTTCGCCCAACCCGTACCAGCAGTTCGTCGCGAAACTGGATGCGCAGGCGGCCCAATGCCTCACTGACTGCGGACTGGGTCATGTTGAGTTTTTCAGCAGCGCGGGTGACATTCTTTTCCCGCAGCAATTCGCGCAGAACAGGCAGCAGGTTGAGGTTCACGGCGCGAAGGCTCCGCTCTGGATCGACATGGCTCATGACATTCTCCGGTGTGCCTGAAGACCCCAATATATCAATTTATCATATACTAAAAATACAATCTATTTGTTTTATTGATTTAACCCACCGTGCTTTACCCCATGCCGCACCGTCGGTTGAAATCGCGGAGCATACCGCTGACTGACAGACATTCGCCTTGATTGGGAGAGAAGCATGAGCCTTTCGGAAGAACTCATTGGTCGCGCACGTGAAATCGCGCCACTGGTCGCAAAAGAAGCCTACAATACCGACAAAAACGGCAAGCCAAGCGATGCCGTAATTGATGCCCTGTGCGATGCACAATTGATGGAAATCATGGTCCCCAAAAAATGGGGTGGTCATGAACTTGAATACGGCACGATGGCCCGCGTGGTTTATGAAATTGCCAAGGAATGCACATCCACGGCCTGGGTTACGTCGTTCTACATTGGGCACAACTTCATTCACTCGCTCTTCCCGCTCGAATCGCAGGAAGAAGTCTTTGCCAACGGCCCATACGTCCTGATGGCGGGCACGGTTGCACCGCAATTCACCCTGACCCCGGTTGACGGTGGCTACATCATCAACGGCAAAAGCCAATACAACTCCGGCAGTTCGCGCGCAGAATGGTATCTGGGCAGCGGGCTTCTGATGGTGGATGGTAAAGTTCAGGGCGCTCTGGGCTTCCTCACCCCGGCATCGAACGTCAAAGTGATCGAAAACAGCTGGGATGTTGCCGGGATGGCAGGCACCTCCAGCGGCGACATCGAACTGACTGACGTTTTCGTTCCTGCCTACCATACCGTTGCCGTGCAGGATTTGCTGAATGGCAATTCGCCGGGCGGCAAAGTCCACGCCAACCCGATCTACTCAATCCCGCTATTGCCCTTCGTCATGGGCGAAACCGTGCCAGTCACCGTGGGCGCACTGCGCGGCGCGGCAGACGGATTCAAGAAACTGACTGAAGAGCGCTATTCCGCACAGATCGCGCAAAAGGTTCTCGACAAACAGGCACAGCAAATTCGCGTTGGCGAAGCGCAAGCCGCCGCTTCCGCTGCTGAACTTCTGATGGACGATTATATCGAACTTCTGAACAGCGCGACCCATGAAAAGATCGGCGCTGTCGAACGCCGCGCTGCGATCCGCGCCCGCGTAGGTCTTATGACTGATTTCTGCCATGACCACATCCAGAAACTGATGCTTGGCGCTGGCGGTGCCGCATATCGCAAGGATTGCCCGCTACAGCGTTTCTATCGCGATATCAGCGTGCTGCGCGTCCACGGCTTCCTCGATCTCGATACTGCAATGGAAGCCTATGGCCGTGTTCTGCTCGGCATGGCGCCCCAGTGCCCGGTTTGACCGTTGGTGGGCTGCGTCAGAGGTTATCACTTCATTTGACACAGCCCTGCTGCGGCAAATCATATAACGTGTGACATTACTCCCCGGCGGAACAATCTGCCGGGGAGTTTCCGTTTGCCGAACCAGCACATGCGTGCCATCACTGTTGCACTTGCCACCCTTTGTATTTACCGTATGGTCAAATTAATTGCGCTGACACAATGTCGGTAAGGGAGAGTTTGTCGTGACGCTACGCCGTGAAGATCTCTATGCCTATATCCTGCCCGGCCATGCCGCCGATGCGCGTGCGGGTCTCGATCAGGCCCGTGTGGCGGAAAAACTTGGATTAGGCGGCGTGCTGCTTTCCGAACGCTGGGAAACCAAGGAGCTGGGGTCTGTCATCGGCGCGCTTACGCAAGTGACGGATCGCGTCGATCTGGTAGCTGGCCTGACCCATTTCGGCACCCGTCATCCGCTGGTTCTGGCTGGCATGGGCGCCACGATGCAAACATTGAGCGGTGGGCGGTTCACGCTGGGGTTTGGACGCGGTGTGCCGGGGCAGTTCCGCAAACTCGGCATTCCAGTGCTCAACAATGCCGGCATGGCGGACATGATCGGCATTCTGCGCCAGCTCTGGGCCGGCGAAACAGTAAGCTACAGCGGTCCGGCTGGAGAGTTCCCGGAAATGCAGCTCGCCCATGCCTGCGACAACCCGCCGCCGATCATCATGGGTGCAGTTGGTCCCAAGACCCTTTCACTGGCTGGCGCCCACTGCGATGGGCTGCTGTTGCACCCGTTTCTGACTTACGAAGGCGTATCGCGTTCGGTCGAGATTGTTCACAAGGCCGCACGCGAAGCGGGGCGCGATCCGGCGGCAATCAAAGTCATGGCAACTGTTGTGACCGCCCCTGACTATCTGCCAGATGAAATCCGCCAGGGCGTGCTGGAGGCGCGCGCTGTTTCCTATTTCATGCACCGCGAACTGGCCTTGCCTATACTCAAGACCAACCAGTGGGACGAAGCGCCGATGGAAAAGGTCGTCGCAACTGGCCTTGCAAAGCTGGATTATGGGCCAAGCGACATCAGCGACATGAAACGAAGAATGGCAGAGGCCGCAGCGATGCTGCCGCCCGAATGGTTGGCCGAAGGGGCGGCCACTGGCGACGTTGACAACTGCCTTGCCCGGCTGGAAGGCTATCTCAACGCGGGTGCTGACGGCATCGTCGTCCACGGCATTCCGCTCGACCGGCTTGACCCGCTGCTCGCACCGCTTGACTGACTGCGACAGCCAGATCTTATCACCAAGGATGCGTAAGTGACAGAACAGATAGACCTGCGTAGCGCCCCGACAGAGGCGTTTATTGACGATATTCGCGCCCGCTTCCCCACCGAAGCGGAAATCGACTGGGTCATGAGCCGCAAGATGCGCTTGCGCTCCGGCCGCGGTTACAAACCCTTCACGCTTGAAGAGATTGTCGACAAGCTGCGCGAGTTGATTGCCAGCAATTACAAAGGCGATTTCACCATTCGCAACGCCCGCTGGTTGCAAGGCGGTGCCTCCAAAATCCAGATCGCCTTTGATCTTGAATGGAATGGGTTTGAAGGCGGGGACAAGCGTTTGACGCCGATGGCCCTGCGGATGCAGCCGCCTGAATCCATCGTCGAAACCAGCCGTCGCCGTGAATTTGAAGCCATCAGTGCCATGGAAGGCACGATCCCTGTCCCGCCTTGTTATTGGCTTGACCCTGACGGTTCGCATTTGCCGGAGCCGGCCATTGTCTATGGCTTTGTCAACGGTGTCACGCGCCCCAGCAAGAACCCCTCAAAGCAAGTGACAGGCATCGGCACCAATTACGGCCCCGAACTGCGCCCGATCATTGCCGAACAGTTTATCGAGGCAATGGCGCGGGTCCATACGCCCACACCGGAACAGATTGCCAAACTCCCGTCCTTCGACGTGCCCAAGACCGGATCGACCGAAGCCATGGTCAAACAGGTCAACTGGTGGCGCCGGGTATGGGAAGAGGACCGCCCGGTCAACGAACCGCTGATCAACGTCGCATATAACTGGCTGATCGAGAACGCCGTTCCGCTCGACCATGTCTCGCTTGTCCATGGCGATTTTCGCGCTGGCAATTTCCTCTATGACGAGGACACCCAGAAAATCACCGCATGGCTGGACTGGGAGCTCGCCGTATTGGGCGACCGCCATCAGGACTTGTGCTGGACTACCGGCGCACACTTTGGCCATTATGCCGAAGACGGAAAGACATTCCTTGCCTGCGGCATCTTGCCAACGGATGAATTCCTTGAGCGTTACGAGAAAGTATCGGGCCTGACGGTAGATCCGTTCCGTCTGAAATATTTCCGCGTGTTCAATGATTTCATGTCAGTGATTACCATGCACGCGACAGGCTGGCGCACAGCACGTCTGGGCAAGACCCACCAGGACGTAACCGTGGCGTGGCTGTCCATGATCGGCAACGGGATCGCCGCCAGCCTTTGCTCCACGCTTGAGGAGGTTCTCTGATGAATCCGGGTATCGACTTGCGGCTGCGCGTCGCAACCAACGCAATGTCCAATGTGGCCGCACAGCAGAAAGACGGCGGCACCGTTGCGGCAGAGCAGCTCCACCTTGCCATGGCCACTGTCAATCAGGTGCGCGAGATATTGCCGGCCGCGCAGGCCATTGCCCGCGGTGAGTTGAACGCTACCTTGACCATGGCGAGAGAAATAGCTGCCGCCATGTCCGATACCGGGCTTGAACCGGCGATCGAAACAGCCGCCGCTGTCGAAGCCAAAGGCCCTTCCACGCCCATTGAAATGGACGATGCACGCGCTGACCTTCTGGCTGCGGTGTGTGATGTGCTCGACACGCGCAAGGGCGACCCGAACTACAAGGTCATTGCCCGCATCGCTCTGGTGCAGAACCGCAAGACGCTGGACTTTGGGCGAGCAGCCTGGCTTGGGTCCGGTTTCGAGACCGAGCCTTCAGAAGTTGCGCGTCTGGAAAAGATGCGGGCCAGTCTGTTCAACAATTGAAATCGGTGGTGAACACTCACCAACCGGCAACCTGAACATGTTCCCGGTCAAGCGGCAGGCGCGTAACGTATCGCGCCTGCCCTTCACTCGGCCCGAAATCAGACGGCGGAATGTCCGCCATCGACCGCAAAACTCGCGCCCGTTGTGAAACTTGCTTCATCGGAAAGCAGCCAGCGCACCGCGCCTGCAATTTCCGTCGGCTGCGCAAACCTGTTCATGGGATGGACTGCCGCAAGCGCCGGTTCAAGGCCGGGGTCAACTTCCATCGCGCCCTTCAGCATCGGTGTCAGCGTTCCGCCGGGCAGAACAGCGTTAATGCGGATGCCCTTTGTTGCATAATCTACTGCCGCGCCACGGGTCAGGCCTGCTGCGCCTGCCTTGCTCGCGCAGTATTCGGCCCCATTGGGAAAACCGACAACAGCAGCGGTTGACACGACGTTGACGATCGAGCCGCCGTTTTCAAGCATTGCGGCGATTTCATTTTTCACACAGAGGAACAGGCCGCGCAAATTTACGCCGTGGCAAAAGTCCCACTCATCCAGTTCGACTTCGTGGAGCAGCTTGCCACGCTGCGGCACACCTGCCGCATTGCATGCACCGTCGAGCTTTCCATACGCGGAAATAGCAGCGTTCACCATCGCCTTCACGGACGCCTCGTCCGATACGTCAGCGCTTATGTCCTGCGCCGTTCCCCCTGCATCGGTAATGGCCTGGGCCACGGCTTTTGCCTTCTCTCCATTGAGGTCGGCGACAGTGACCGAACATCCGGCTTCGCCCAGCATCATCGCAACCGCTTCGCCAATTCCACTGCCCCCGCCTGTGACAACAATCGACTTTCCATTCAGGCCTTTCATGATATTCTCCTCAGCGTGATGCAGTATGCTTACTGCCAAAATTGGTTTGACTATTTGGTCAGTTTTGGACTAGTCCACGGCAAACAGCAAGGCAGCATTAAATGCCATGCGCAACGTCGGGAGAGATGTTGCGATACCCGGTCCAGTTCCCGCAATAATGCAGGTCTGATAGCCAGGATATAACGTGTTGCCACGTTCCGGAGGTGCCTGAATGCCCGATACCACCCTGCCTGCGGGCTTCGAATCGTTACAACCATTCGTGCGTTACTGGGCCGTTCCCGGCGTGCAGGAACGGCGCGAAAGGCGTGAAGAAGCCTCGATGGAGGAAATCACCGAATTTTACGACGCGATGCTCGAAAAGGCCGAAAGCGCCATCAAACTTTTCGAAGGTCGTGACCTTGGCGCGCTCGAAGGGGCAGAGCTACGCCTTATGCAATTGCTGCTCGCTCTTGCCCATGCCTCGATGGCGACCGAACTGCACAGGCAACCGCGCGCGCCGCACACCCCTTACCCCCATAACGTCCGGCTCGTAAAAGGGCCGCCACTGTTCGGCTGACAGGCAAGAAACGGAGAGCATCATGAACGAACAGGTCGCAGATTTCCGCGCCGAACGCACGAACCTCACAGAACTTGCAGGCCTTTCCAAGGAACCTGTATCGCTCGAACCTTATCGTTCGCAAGAATGGTTCGAACGCGAAGTAAACCAGATTTTCAAGCGCGCATGGCTTTGCCTCGGGCGTGAGGAACGAATTGCCAATCCGGGCGATTTCTTCGTCCAGAAAATCGAAGTCGCCAAAACAGACATTATCGTCACGCGCACCAAGGGCGGCCACGTTCGCGCCTTCCACAATGTTTGCGCGCACCGTTCCAACAAACTGGTGCTTGATCCGGAAGGCAACGCGTCACGTTTTATCTGCCGCTATCACAACTGGACCTATCGCAACGATGGCGAACTGATCGGCGTGCCCGACCAGAAAAACTTCTTCGATCTTGACAAGAAATCCTGCGGGTTAAAGCCGATTGCCTGCGACATGTGGGAAGGCTGGATATTCATCAACCTCCAGCCGGAACCGGAAGTCACTCTGGAAGAATTCCTTGGCGACTTCGGGGAAATCTACAAAGGCATTCCTTACCTTAACGCAGACAAGTCGATCCTGTTTGTTTCACGACTGAAAGCAAACTGGAAAGTCATCGCTGACGCATTTGCCGAAACATACCACATTCCCGCGATTCACCCCGAAACGATCGGCGCGACTTTCGCCAGCAACGAAAATCCGTTCGCAAGGCCCATATCCGCGCAAACATGGGGACCTCACCGTTCCGTATCGACTTATGGCAACCCCGCATACGCCCCGCCTGAAAAGGCCAAAGTCGAGCGCTTGTTTTACAGCAACACTGCCACGGGCAATGTCCTGTCTGCCGCCAGTCTTGAAGACACCCAGGTCTTGTTGCAGCACCCGGCAATCAACCCGACAAAATCGGAAAGCTGGGCAGTCGACGTGACGTGGATGTTCCCGCATTTCCAGATCGACGTTTCGCCCGGCGGATTCTGGACTCACCATTTTTGGCCTGTCAGCCAAAACGAAACGCTTTGGGAATCCCGCTTCCATGTCCCGGACGCGACCGATATCTGGTCACGCTTGCAGCAGGAACATTACATCGCCCGTTTGGCTGAAATCCTTCTGGAAGATGTCGGCAACACCGAACGCACGCAGGAAGGTATTGACTCAGGCGCGATGGAAACGATGCCGCTGCAGGACGGGGAAGTGATGATCCGCCATTCACTTCACAACGTTCGCAAATGGGTTGAAGCAGCGACCGTGCGCGAAGCGCTGGCGAAGTAAAATCTGCATATCAGGTAACAAGGCCCCCCGGGCCGACAGGAGAATTGACGGATGAGCGAATTTGACAAGGCATTGAGTGACCGCAACGTAGCCAATGCGAAAAAGGCAATGGAAACATTCGGGCATGACATGGTCGCATTCAATGCCATGCTGGCCCCCGACCTCCACATGGAATTGCCTTATGCCGGCACCATAAACTTGCCGACCGAGCTGGACGGTGATGCGGCTATCGAAATGTTCCGCACGGCTGCGGAAACTTTCATGGTCCGCTTCAATTCGATCGAGGTTTCACCGCTGGCAGACCCAAACAAGGTTATCGTCGAATACCGCGGTTATGGCGAACCCGGCGGCTCGGTTTACGATCAGCGCTATATTTGCGTGCAGGAATGGCGCGATGACAAGCTGGTGTTCTATCGCGAATATATGGACACTGGCGTTGTGCGCGATGCACTTGGCGCGTTTTTGAGCTGAGGGAACCTCTAAAGCATTTCGAGAAAAAGTTGATAGACTTTTTCGGTCA
>JAGREQ010000083.1:0-5999 GCA_020446465.1 Novosphingobium sp.
TTGAAACGGGCTGAACCGCGGATTCGGGTGGGCGATATATCCAGCAAGGATGGCAGGCTCTCTTTCCTGCTGGACGATCCGACTCAGGTTGATGCAGCGCGCGAAGCTATTCTTCCCCTTACAACCGGCGCGGGGCTGACTGGCCAGCGTGACTGGCGGATCGAGGTGGTGGATGGCAGCCGATTCGTGCTCACGCAGACGCAGGAAGGGCTGAACCAGGCGGTTACGCAGGCGATGGACAGCGCAACCGAAGTTGTGCGTAAACGTATCGACGCGCTCGGCACGCGAGAGCCGACAATCATCCGGCAGGGCGACCAGCGGATTGTCGTGCAGGTGCCGGGGCTTGATGATCCCAAAAAGCTGAAAGACTTGTTGGGGCAGACTGCAAAGCTGGAGTTCAAGCTCGTCGATACGAACGCGCTGCCCAGTGATGTGGCGCAGGGTATCGCCCCTCCGGGCAGTGAAATCGTGCCTTATGCCAACCCTGAAACGACAGGTGTGGCGGGCATCGCCGTGCGCCGGCTTGGCGGTATCAAGGGTGATTCGCTGACCAACGCACAGCAGACTTTCGATGGCCAGACCAACGAACCGGTGGTGTCGATCACGTTCAATCAGCAGGGCGGTGCGAAGTTCGCAAAACTGACGACTGAAAACGTCAACAAGCCCTTTGCCATCATTCTGGACGGCAAGGTTCTGTCAGCCCCCAACATCAATGAGCCGATTCTGGGCGGCAGCGCCCAGATTTCCGGCAGTTTCACGGTTGATAGCGCAAACCAGCTTGCCATTTCGCTGCGTTCAGGCGCCTTGCCGGTCGATCTCAAGGTGGTTGAAGAGCGCACAGTCGGCCCTGATCTCGGTGCGGATTCGATCCGCAAGGGCGTGATCGCCATGGCCATCGGTGCGATTGCGGTCATGGTCCTGATTGCTGTGAGTTATGGACGGTTTGGGCTTTTTGCCAATGCCGCACTTGTCATCAATGTGCTCATGATTCTGGGCGTCATGGCGATTGCCAATACGACACTGACGCTGCCCGGTATTGCCGGCTTTGTGCTGACAATCGGTGCGGCGGTCGATGCCAACGTGCTGATTAATGAACGAATACGCGAAGAGCGAAAACGCGGGCGGCGCGTTATCGCGGCGGTTGAAAACGGCTATCGTGAGGCCAGCCGCGCGATCATGGACGCCAACATCACCAACGTGATTGCGGCGGTCCTGTTGTTCCTGTTCGGCTCCGGTCCGGTGCGCGGGTTTGCGGTCGTGCTTATGATCGGTATCGTCACGTCCGTCTTTACCGCTGTTACCATGACGCGTTTGTGGGTCGCCGGCTGGCTTCGCAAGGCCCGCCCGCACGACATCAATATCTGAGGAACCGGCCATGAAACTTCTCAAGCTCGTTCCCGAAGACACGAACATCCATTTCCTGCGCTGGCGGGTGCCTTTCTACGTCATTAGCTGCCTGCTGATTGCTGCCAGCCTGACTCTGGTGGCGACGCGCGGCCTTAACCTCGGCGTCGATTTCGTCGGGGGACAGATGATCCGGGCAACCTTTACCGAAAGTGCCGAAGCACCTGTCGGTGAACTGCGGAAGGAAATTGGCAAGCTGGGCTATGGTGAACCCATCATCCAGCGGTTCGGGGCGCCGAACGAAGTCTCGATCCGTATGCGCCTGCCAGAAGGTGCGGCACAAGATCCGGCACTGTCGGAGAACATGACCCGCAAGGTTGTGGCAACGGTGCGCGATGGTCATGACGATGCGCGGATTGACGGGGTGGACTCGGTATCGGGCAAGGTTTCCGGGGAGTTGTTCACCACCGCCGCTTACGCATTGATCGCGGCGATGATTGCGATTTCGATTTACATCTGGGTCCGCTTTGAATGGCAGTTTGGCGTGGGCGCGCTGTTTGCGCTGGTGCACGACGTATCATTGACACTGGGCATGTTCGCGCTGTTCCAGCTGGAGTTTGACCTCAACATCGTGGCGGCGATCCTTACCATTATCGGTTATTCGCTGAACGATACGATTGTCGTTTATGACCGTATCCGCGAAAACCTGAAGAAATATCGCAAGATGCAGATGTTCGAGCTGCTCGACCTGTCGGTGAATGAAACGCTCGCGCGAACGGTGATGACATCGCTGACCCTGTTGATCGTGCTGGGGGCGCTGCTGGCATTCGGACCGGCCAGCCTGTTCGGCTTTACCGCGGCGATTACGCTGGGCATCTTCGTTGGCACCTATAGTTCTATCTATATGGCCGCACCGATTCTCATCTGGCTGGGCGTGACGCCTGAAAGCTTTGTGCCAGCCGAGTCGGCGGAGGAGCGTCAGCAGCGCATGGCCCGTGATGACGGCGCACAGGCCTGATTATCCGACTATGCTGCCGTAGTATTGGCTGAGCTTTTCGGCGTTCTTTTCCCAGCTGAACCGGCTCGCATTTTGGGCCACTGCGGCGGGTGAAGGCGGGACAGCCAACAATAGGCGAATGGCGTCGGCAATTGCTGCAGGGGTGCGCTCCACGATCGCGCCTGCGCTGGGGTCTTGTACCAGTTCGCGCGCGCCGCCTGCGTTTGTAATCACCAGCGGTGTTCCGCAAGCGAGCGCTTCGACCCAGGCATTGGCCAGCCCTTCGCTGGCGGAGGGGAGCACCATTGCTTGCGCTGCCGATAGCAGGACCGGAATCTGCCCATGATCGAGCGAGCCGAGGAAATGCACACGATCAGCAAGGCCCAGTGTTCGGGCCTGCTGTTCCAGCCGGGCCTTGTCTTCCCCCGTTCCCACCAGTGCCAGCCGTGTTCCCGGCAAGCTGGCCAAAGCCTCCACAACCAGTGCCTGACCTTTGCGCTGGATAAGCGCACCGACAGTTGCCAGAAGATTGCCCTCGTTTGGAATCCCATGGTTTTCCGCCAGTGTTTTGCGAGCTGCTGAACGGTCGTGTGGTGTAAAGCGGGCGCGATCCAGCCCCGTGTAATGAATCGTCATTTTCTTTTTCGGCAGACCAATCGCGGCCATATCACGCGCGAGCGCCTCGCTGACGGCCAATAGCCCGCTTGCCCGGTCTGCCGCTGCCTGCATCTGGCGCAGCGCATAAGGTTTTGCCCCCCAGTAGGAGATATCCGCCCCGCGCGCCTTGATCGAAAGCGGCAGGCCCAACGCTGCTGCGATGCGGGCCGCTGCCGGGCCATCCGGGTAAAAGAACTGCGCGTCGACAATATCGAACGGGCGTTCTGCATGGAGCTTACGGGCAAGTGGCAGAACGGCGCGAGCAATTAGCGCAGGGTTGAAGCGCCCGCCAAATCGGGGAATGAGCGTGAAAGTAGGCCGATAGACCGAAACGCCATGCTCCACCCCGCTGTTCGCTGCGCTGGCCAGCGCGGCGTAGCGCCCGAACCGGATTGGTGGCAGTCCGATGGGATTGATGACCGTCACGTCCCAATCGCCCCGCGCTGCCAGCGCCTCAAGCGAACGCGCTACGAATGTGCCGAAACGGGGGGTGTGACTGTTTGGGTAAAGCGTTGCGATGGACAACACGCGGCGAGGTATAAGGCTGCTCACAATGGACGCACCAGCATCTGTGCAACGGCGATCCATGGCGGATTATCGATAACAATCTGGCGTTGTCCCATGCCGGGCGGCAGTATGCCGACCAGCGTGCCTTGCCGGTCGATCAGTCGGCCAAAGGCGAAACGGCCACCGGGGCGCGGCACCAGCACATCACGATTGATGGCTTTGGCCGTGTCCTCCATGGCAATCTGGCGCAGCCATATCTGGTCACCGCTGCGATATTCCCCGCAGGTGGCCTCAACATGAACGGCCAGCAAGGGCGCTCCGGCGTCAAGGTCTGTCGGCAACACGGCATCCATCGGCGCGGAAAGCGCCTGGGCGCCGCTATCGGTCAGCGTGGCGACCATGCGCGGTGTATCGTCGTGGTCGCTGCGGACCAGCGTTTCGGGTTCGACGCCAAGCGCAGCCGCAATCCGGTTCATCCAGGCAAGGGAAAGGTTACGCATCCCCGTCTCGAGCCGCCCGATCGTTTGTGCGGTGGTGGGCGGGGAGCAGGATTCGGCCACTTCTGCCAGAGTAAGACCCTTTTGCGTTCGGACATCGCGGATACGGTTGATCATGGCTGGATCTCGATAATGTTTAACCAAATTGGTTTTTTCTCTTTCCTACATGAACCGATTTTTTGCAAGCCCCTGCTGCCGATAATGTGAAGGGGAATCAGCTATGCGTCGTCAACTTGTTGAACGAGAACTCACCAGCGAGGGGCCGCGCCGCAGCGGCAAGGCACCGCGGCGCGGACGCAGCGTTACTGTCAATCTGGCGGAATCCCCGTTGGCCTGGCTCCATGCGCGCGGGCACCTGGATGCGCGTTTGTTCGATGCGGGGGAGAGACTCCAGGCCGATTACGAACGCGCGCAGCTTGCGCCCTCTGTCACCATGCGGTGGGATCCCGTGCGGGTGAAAGGCGGCCCGGATGCCGGGTTGTCGCCGAGCGAACGCCAACTGGCGGCCAAGGCTCGTTTCGATGGCGCGATGGCTGCGGCGGGCAGGGGGCTGACCGATGTTCTGTGGCGGGTTGTCTGCGCTGGCGAGACATTGCCTGATGCGGAAAAGGCGCTGCAATGGCCGGCACGCAGCGGGAAGTTGGTGCTGAAACTCGCGCTGGATCGGGTGGCGGACTTTTACCGGATCAATTAGCCGTGCTGGCCTGATCTTCGACCATTTCCGCCAGTTCCAGCCACCGTTCTTCTGCTGCGTCCTTTTCTGCCCGTGCCTTTTCCAACGTGTCGGTCAGGGTGGCAAACTTGCCGGGATCGCGGGTGTAGAGGTCGGGGTCGGCAAGGGCTTGTTCGTCGCGCGCAATCTGACCTTCCAGTTCCTCGATTCGCGCGGGCAATAGGTCGTAATCGCGCTGGTCTTTATAGGTCAGTTTCTTGCGCTGCTGCGGGGGCGGGGCGGCAGTGGCCGCGCCTTCGTTCGTGTCAGGGGTTTTTGTGGCTTTTGCCCTGGGCTGGGCGATGCGTTCCTTGCGCTTGGCTTCCCAGTCGGCATAGCCGCCCGCGACAATATCAACCTTGCCCGATCCATCGAGACCCAGCGTGACGGTTACTGTCCGGTCCAGAAAGTCGCGATCATGGCTGACGATCAGCACGGTGCCGTCATAATCTGCGATCACTTCCTGCAACAGGTCGAGCGTTTCAAGATCGAGGTCGTTGGTCGGCTCATCCAGAACGAGAAGGTTGGATTTGCGGGCAAATTCGCGCGCGAGAAGGAGCCGTGAGCGTTCGCCGCCTGACAGAATGCCGACCTTGGTATCGACAATCGCCGGATCGAACAGAAACTCCTTGAGATAGCCCTGCACATGTTTGCGGATACCGCGCACGTCGATCCAGTCGCCACCTTCGGCCAGAATGTCGCGCACGCGCTTGTCCGGGCTCATCAGGCTGCGCTGCTGGTCAATCATGACGCCGTTCAGCGTCTTGGCGAGCGTAACGCTGCCTTCGTCGGGCTGCATTTCCCCGGTCAGCAGTTTGAGCAGGGTCGTCTTGCCAGCGCCGTTCGCGCCGACAACGCCGATCCTGTCGCCGCGCTGGATGCGTAAGGTAAAGTCGCGGATGACGGCGCGCTTTTCTGCACCTTCGCCAAAACTTTTGGAAACGTGTTCGGCCACGATCACCGATTTGGTGCGCGTATCGTCGTTGGCGAGTTTGAGCTTGGCCGTGCCGCCCGGCGTTAGCATGGCGGCCCGCTGCGCGCGCATTTCGTAAAGTTTTTCGAGCCGGCCCTGATTACGCTTGCGCCGCGCAGTTACCCCGCGTTCCAGCCAGTGCGCTTCCAGCTTCAGTTTGGCGTCGAGTTTTTCGGCAGCGCGCGCTTCTTCGGCATAGACCTGCTCTTCCCATGCCTCGTAACCGCCAAAGCCGACTTCCTTGCGGCGCAGGGTGCCACGGTCCAGCCACAGGGTCGCGCGGGTCAGGCGTTTCAGAAAGGTGCGGTCATG
>JAGREQ010000083.1:6019-8277 GCA_020446465.1 Novosphingobium sp.
CGCGCCCTTGTAGCGGTTCAGCCAGTCTTCCAGCCAGTCAATCGCGGAAAGGTCGAGGTGGTTCGTCGGTTCGTCCAGCAGCAGCAGATCGGGTTCGCTGGCAAGAGCGCGAGCAAGGGCTGCCCGGCGCCGTTCACCGCCCGATGCGCTTTCAGCAGGGCGGGACATGTCGATGCCAAGTTGCCCGGCGATCGCTTCGATTTCATGGCGCTGGGGCGCATTCTCACCTGAAAGCGCAAAGTCCATCAACGTGTCAAAGCCGGTGAAATAGGGGTCTTGCTCCAGCATGACGACCCGCGTGCCGGGCTGGATAGAGCGTTTGCCCCGGTCTGCCTCTATCCGGTCGTCAATCATCTTGAGCAGAGTCGTCTTGCCCGCGCCGTTGCGCCCGATCAGCGCAAGTCGGTCGCGCGGTCCGATATGCAGGTCAATATCCTGGAACAACCAGCCCGCGCCCTGAATCAGCCCGAGGCCTTCCCAGCTCAAGATTGGTGCGGCAGCCATGCCGCGCGCCCTAGCTATATCATCTGCGATCGTCCAGCACTGGAACCAATCGGTTCACCGCAGCGTAATCGCATGAAAGGCACTGCTTTGCCGAAACCAGCCATGGGAGTTCGATGATAATGATGCACAAATTGCCAATGTTCGCCGCTGCAGCCCTGCTGGCGCCGGTTCCCGCCATTGCGGCTGAAATCCAGATCCCGGTTGAAGGGCCGGTGGTCGAACTGTCCGTCAACGAAACGGTAAAAGTAAAACCGGACCTTGTGAATGTGGGGGCCGGAGTCAGCACTCTTGCGCCGACAGCCGTGCAGGCGATGCAGCAAAACGCGCGGGAAATGGATTCGGTCATTGCGAAGATCAAGGCGCTGGGCATCGCAAAGGAAGATGTCCAGACAACCGGCATCAACCTCAATGCGGAATACGATTATAACCAGTCGTTGAGGAAACAGGTTTTTCGCGGGTATCGGGCTTCCAATCAGGTCCAGGTAACGCTCCGCAAGGTGGAAGATACCGGCAAGGTGCTGGACGCACTGGTCGCAGCGGGTCCGACCGACATTAACGGGCCTTCGTTTTCGGTAGAGGACGATTCGGCTGCCAAGGCGCAGGCGCGCAAGGCGGCGATGAAACATGCCCATGATCAGGCGATGGAATATGCCCAATTTGCCGGGTATTCGGGCGTGCGTTTGCTGGAAGTGAGCGAATCCATCACGTCATCCCGCCCCATGCCGATGATGCGGATGGCAGCCGATGCGGTTGCTGCTGCACCACCGCCGCCCGTAAGCCCCGTTGAACCCGGCCTTGTCGGCACGGGTGTTACCGTGTCGGTCAAATACGAAATGACCCGCTAAGTTTGGCTGAACGGGCCTTGGGCAGGGTATTCACACCTTGTTCAAGGCTTTGGGCTTAGGCAAAAGGACATGATGCTGAGCCGAACCATCTTTCGTGTTGCTGCGCTTCCGGCGCTTTTGCTTGCAGGCATGGGCTGCGCCCTGTCAGTCCCGGCACAGGCCCAGACGCGCGGCGATCAGGATCAGGCGCGAAAGGAAATGAAAGCAGGCAACGTGCGCTCCTTGCGCGATATTGAGCGCGATGTTCTGCCGCGAATGAAGGGGAGCCAGTATCTTGGCCCTGAATATGACGCGGCAGCGATGGCCTATCGCCTGAAGTTCATTCGCGATGGCCGGGTGATGTTTGTCGATGTTGATGCGCGCACCGGCAGGATCATTCGGCGCTCGAACTAGGGTGCCAAACGCCAGCCGTCTGTCAGCATGGCCTGACTTGACGGTGCCTCTTCAAATCTCCAGCTAGGGTAAACGCGCCAGGCGCGGTAGAATAAGGACCAGGGAATGCGGATTCTGATAGTCGAGGATGAGCCGACACTTGGCCAGCAGTTGAAAACGACGCTGGAGCAGACGGGCTATGCCGTGGACCTATCCACAGACGGGGAAGACGGGCATTTTCTTGGTTCGACCGAGGAATATGACGCTGTAATTCTCGACCTTGGCCTGCCGATCATGGATGGGCTGACCGTGCTGGGCAAATGGCGCAAGGAAGATCGGAACTTTCCGGTTCTGGTGCTGACGGCGCGTGATAGCTGGTCTGACAAGGTGGCAGGGCTGGATGCCGGTGCGGACGATTACCTTGCCAAACCGTTCCAGACAGAAGAACTGATTGCGCGTTTGCGGGCGCTTATCCGCCGTGCATCGGGCAACACGTCATCCGAACTGACGGCTGGCGATGTGCGGCTGGATACGCGC
>JAGREQ010000084.1 GCA_020446465.1 Novosphingobium sp.
TGCGAGGCGCAACGGTTCTGTCGCCATGATAAATCCGCCACACAGTCCGCTAAGGAGCAGCCCGGGGACAAATGTTCGCAGCAGATTGCCCGGCGAAATATTCAGAACCCGACGTGTCAATTCCAGAGAGATAAGCGCGAAGAATACCGACGTATAGACCTGGACCGTTGCCGCCGCTTCGGCGCTGTTTCTGCCAAAAGCGAGGATCGCGAGGAACGTAAAGCCAAGGCTGGACAGGCGGATAACGAGTTGAAGGCCTTGCTTGTCAAAGCTGGTTAGCGCCGGTTCCAGTAGGGAACTTAGTATGCGTATCGCACGCACGAGGCTGAGGATTGCAATGATACTGGCTGTCGGCAGCCAGGCGTCATCCAGAATGACGGTGACAAGTTCCTTGCTCAAAAGCGCCACGCAGAGCATGAGCGGCCAGGCGACAGCGGTCCCGAACGACATGTTTACGCGCCAGGCGAGGGTAATCAGGTATCGGCGCCGTTCAGCTACCAGCCTGGAAAAACGCGACCAGGTCAGGTAGGTTAGCGGCTGCTGAACTGCATCTGCAGCGGTTTGGGAAATCCGGGCGCCTCCTCGATACGTGCCGACATTGGTCGGATTGAGGAAAATTCCGAGAATCAGGTCTATTCCGTAGTTCGCCAGCATTGCCGCGCCCGTGCTAACCCAAAGCGAAATTGCGGTATTCCGTCCCCCGCGCAGTACTTCGCGTGCGAAGGCGGGCCTGGGGCATATTTGGACCATAAGCGTGGAAATCGTCACGTTGACACCGACGGCGGCGTATCGCGCGGCCACCAGCGCCATCGGCCCAAGGTTCTCATATAGACCAAGCACGAGAACCAGAGTGGCTATTGCCTCTGACGCGACACCGGTCAGACTTATCGTGCGCATCCGGGCTTCACGCATGAGATGCGCTTCGTTCCAGGCATAGACAGCTTCGAAAATCGGAAGCAGCGCCAAGGTCATGAACATGCGTGCGACGAGGCTCTTGCCTTCACCGATCAATATTCCAGCCGTTAGCAGGACCAGCGAAGCAACCATCGCAAGGCCAAACATTACCCCGAAAATGGTGTGCCTGTCTTCATCGGGTGTTTCGGAACGAAGGAAGGCCTGGTAATAACCGGAGAACAAGAACGCCGAGAAAATGGCAGTGCAGGCCCACGCAAGCGCATAGGAACCAAATTCGGCAAGGCCGATGAATCGCGATGCCATCATGATCTGAAGCAAGGCGAGCGCCTGAACGGTCAACCGGCACGTTACTCCAACAGCAAAAGCCGATGTCAGTGTCGCGCGTAGCAAATTTTTCTCCTGGCATCCTGGATTTGGGCGGAAAGGATGGAATCTGTGGCTCGGTTCGCTTGATCGAGGACGCGCGGTTTCCGGTTGCGGGCCATGCTGGATATGCCCATAATATTAACATTGGTCCCTTATTTGAAATCCTTGAAATGCGATATGAAATATTACGACCGAGCGAATTTTCGCCCGATCTCGTCTCGATCTGGAACGATCTGCTGGATCAGGATGAGGATCTTGGCAGTCCGTTTTTTACGCTTGAATTTGCAATGGCGGTCGGGCGTTGCCGGGATGATTTACGCATTGCTGTGTTGCGCAATTCCGGTGAAGTCACGGGCTTTCTTCCCTACCACTTGAAGCCTGGTGGGAGCGCTGCACCGGTGGGCGGCCAGATTTGCGACTATCAGGGGCTGATAGGGGCGGCCATCGACCCCGGACCACGCGGATGCAGGCTCCTGCGGGATTGCGGCATCTCATCTTACGATTTTAATCATGGGCTTGCTGCGCAGGGCATGCTGGAAGAGAATGCGTTCAGCCTATCCAATTCACTTCGTGCAGATTTGCGTGGTGGTTATGAGCAGTGGCGGGCCGACGTCATGGCGCAGACCAAGCAAATGGCGAAGGCCAACCGCCTGAAGCGAAAAATGGAACGCGAACAAGGGGCGCTGCGGTTCATGCGTCATGACAGGTCGGAGCAGGCCTGGGATACGTTTGTTGCCTGGAAAGACGAAGCGCTGCGCCAGGAAGGTGCCGTTGGGTTTCCCGGAGCAGCCTGGATTGATACCTTGTTGAGAGATATTCGCGAAACCGACACGCCGCGTTTCGCCGGGCTTTTCAGCACGCTATATTCCGGGGACCGGCTGGTGGCCGCGCATTTCGGCATGAGGTCCGATCGCGCCTGGCATTGGTGGTTCCCAAGTTACGATCCCGCGATGCGACAATATGCGCCGGGGCTGGTGTTGATGCTGGCCTGCATTGAAGAGGCTGCGCGCATGGGCCTTGGCGAGCTGGATTTCGGACGCGGGACACAGCTTTTCAAAATGCAATTCGGCAACCGCGCACGGCGGCTTTGCGAAGGCTCTCTTGAGAGGACTGAAACAGTGTCTGGAATGGCAAGGGCGCTACGGAAGTCTGCACAGCGGCTGGCGAACAAGGTTTTGCCGGAACAGGCTGCGACGTTCGTGCGCCGCGCCGGGACGAAAGTGTTCCGGGCCGGCCTCATCTGATCGTCAATTGTGGCTTGTCTCGAACCGGGCGGTGACCCGCTGCCTTATGATTTGCCACCCGTCGAGCGCCAATCGGCCCAGTCCAAGGAAAGACAGGGGATAGAAGCGAAGCGATTCAATTTCGGTCGCGTCTTCGGCCCAGGCGCGTGTCCAGGGCGCTTCCTTGCCGCAGAACTCGAACGATGTGTAATTGTTTTCAGCGGAATGGCGGATCAATTCGACGAGCAGGGCTTCGCCCGGAGAAACTGGGGCGAAACTTTCATCGTAACCGACCTTGATTGCCCAAAACCGATTGTCCCAGACAGTAGCGAAGGTCATCGCCGCATCTTGTCCGTTAATTTTTAAAAAGCAGAGGCGTAAGAGGCCGCATTTAGCCATTTTTCGTCCAAATTCACGGAAAAACGCGGATTGTTTTTCATCGTGAAGAAGCGCGGTGCCGGCCCGCCCTTTCCAGCTTTTTGCCTCGACAGCCAGGATGCGATCAAAGATCGCGTCCATTTCAGCCACGCCCGGGCTGAGGATTTCGATTTCCGTGGGTCCGATCGCCTCGGCCTTGCGCCATTTACGACGATATTGCTGACGTCGGGACCGGCCACACTGTTCGAGCGGGGCTTTCCATTTTTCATCCAGTGGAAGTCTGGGCATTGCCCTTTGTGGAAGCTTTCGCACGAGAGTTAGGCCACGCAACTTCCCAACTTTGCGGAGGTGGCGTGTAAGGCCATTGGACGTTGGATAATGCCCAAGATCCACCGCGACACCAAGACGAACCAAGCCCTGCGCGAAGTCATTCAGAGCAGTCTCGTCAGAGAAAAGCGCTTCGACCGATTCCCCGATATCCATCGCCCCGGCCAGTCGAAGTCCGCGCATGGCGCCGCTGGGGCGGAACAGGGCGATGGCACGGGGGGTGGCGCGGTCGCCCACCAACAGAACCTTGTTTTGACCCTCTTGGCCGTAAATCCTGGCTGCCGCCTCCATCCATTCATGTGTTTGCATGAGGCTGCGCGGCCTTATCGATCCGCTGCCCCAGGCCTCTGGTGGCAGGGAATTGAATTCAACCAATGTCGCCGCTGTGTTTTTCGCCAAGTGTAGGTCTCAATGAATTTCAAAACGGGGCCATTGGGGGATGGCACCAGGTTTCTCCCACGCCGCCTTGGCGCCGCCTGAGTAGTAGCAAGCAGATAATCATGAGGCCAGTTACCCAAAATCGTCACTGCGAAGCCGGGCTCGTAGTTCTACTCCAGCTCCAGCGCAGACAATACCCTGGAAACCATATTATAGGCTGCAACTAAAACAGTAATTTCAAGGCATTCACGTTCCGAAAAGCGATCTCGAAGCGACTTCCAGATTGGCTCTGGAACCTTCACATTCCGGGTCATGCTATCAGTGTAGGCGAGCGCTGCCTGCGCCACATCGTCAAACAAGGCGGTGTTTTGCTCCCATGCGTGGAGTGCTTCAATCTGATCTTGCGATGCGCCGCATTCCAAAGCGATGGGAATATGCTGTCTTGCTTCGTAGGGAGCATCATTCAAGAAAGCGATCCTCACGATAATCAATTCCCGCAAGTCGGGCGGGAGAGAGATTTCATTTCGAACCGAAGTCAGCAGTTCGAGCCAGCCTGTGGCGAGTGGCGGACTATGTAACAAGAGCCGATATAAGTCTAACAGGCTGCCCCGCGCGGAAACGATCCGGTCGCGAATGGGGGCGAGGTCAGGCGAACTGGTATCCGGGAAAGGTAGTCGAGGCATGGGAGACATTGCTTCTGGATCGAAATTTGATTTCTGGCGGAGTGAAAACAGCGCACAAGCGGATAAACGGGGAATTGACCCGATATCACCGCCCATCTACGAATCGGTGTGTTGGGGCAGGTTTAAGGTTTTTTCATGCGTAAGCGAAGCTGTTCGATTGTAACCTCTGAAAAGGGAGGCAATTCCCGTGTTTCCTGACGAAACTTCCCGATCAAGTGCGCTTTACCAGGAAGCCAGGCGTTTCATGCCAGGGGGGAACACCCGGACGACGGTCTTCCTCAAACCCTATCCGATCTATGCCGCGAAGGGGGAAGGGTGCCGGGTATGGGATGTTGATGGCATTCAGCGCATCGACTGCATCAATAATTTCACTGCGGCGATCCATGGCCATGCACACCCGGTGCTTGTGCGCGAAGCAATGGATCAGTTGCGCCTTGGCACGGCTTTTGGGATGCCCACGCAATCCGAGATCGAACTGGCGAAGCTGTTGACGGAGCGCGTTGCAAGCGTCGAGCAACTGCGATTTTCAAATTCCGGAACCGAGGCAGTGATGAATGCGATCAAGGCCGCTCGCGCATTTACATCCCGGCCAGTCATTGCCAAGTGCGAAGGCTCTTATCACGGCACCTATGATTTCGCCGAAGTCAGTATGGATTCCACCGCTGCCAACTGGGGAAATGGTGCGCCCAGATCAGTACCCTATTCGAAAGGGACACCACAGGGTGTTCTCGATGATGTCGTGGTTATCCCATTCAACGACGTCGACGGTGCGGCGGAGATTCTGCGTGCAAGAGGCCGGGATCTGGCGGCCATACTGGTGGACCCGATGCCGAACCGCGCCGGTTTGATGCTGGCTACGCCCGAATACCTTTCGATGTTGCGCGAAGTGGCGGATGAGATCGGTGCGCTGCTGATCTTCGACGAGGTGATCAGCTTCCGTTTGGGTCAAAGTGGCGCGCAGGGCCTTTGGGGTGTCGATGCAGATATTACCTGTTTCGGCAAGATTATCGGCGGTGGTTTCCCTGTTGGAGCCACCGGCGGACGCGCTGAAATCATGCAGGTTTTCGATCCGACCGAGGGGAAGCCAGCAGTTCCGCAGGGCGGCACTTTCTCCGCTAATCCCATGACCATGCGTTGCGGACGTGCAGCGATGGAAATGCTGGACGAGGCAGCATTCGCGCATCTGGACAATCTTGGTGAACGAGCCCGAGCCGGGATCGACAGGGCATTTCGCGATACGGGCATCGAAGGGCAGACGACCGGGTATGCGTCGCTTCTCAAGATTCATTTCACTGCAGCGCCGATCACATCCTATCGAACCGCACAACCGGACGCCCAAGCGGCGTCAAGGCTTGCCCGGCTGAATAGAGAGTTACTGAACCGGGGGGTGTTGATGGCAAGTTATGGCTTGATGGCACTTTCTACCCCAATGACAGTCGATGATATCGACGACGTCGTCGCTGCCGTAGCCGCTTCGCTCAAATCCATGACGGAATGATCGTTTTCTGATGCGCGATGTCGGCAAGCCCGCAATGCGTCGCGGCTGCCGCATGTGATTTTTGCAGGATTGGTCAGGCCGGCTGCACAACCGGTTCAAGGCAAATGCTTCGGAGCAGGCATTTTGGCTTTTCCCGAAGATATTTCCCAAGAAAGACTACTGCTTAGTGATTAGGTCGCCTGAGTAGTCGCATCCGGAATATACACGCGGACCTGTCGCATTCCTGCTAGGCTTGAAATCAGGGAATTTGAGCGATTTCGTGCCAAGTGGGATCACTTGGTGCCTCGGAAATCGCAGCTAAACAACGATTTAGAGCGTTCTGTCTGATGCAATCAGATCGGAAACCGCCCTAGGCAGGAGCATTTGATGCGATATTACTGGAGCCTGGACTTACTTCGGTTCATATCTGCCGTCCTGGTCCTGTTTTTCCATATCGCTGCTTTTCGGGGCGACGCTCCCGGTTGGCCGTTTGGTGTGGGCGAAGCCCCCCTCGGCTGGTTGTATCCCTTTAGCTGGTTCGGCTGGATCGGGGTTCAGATATTCTTTGTTCTGTCCGGTTTCATCATATCAGCCAGTGCATACAACTCTACTGCGTTGGATTTTTTGAAGAGACGGGGCATTCGCGTTTTTCCGGCCCTTTGGCTATCTGCGGCATTGGCATTGGCAGCACGGGCGTTCTGGGGGGAGCCGCTGGGCGAGCTGCTACCCAGTTTTCTGCGCAGTATCGTGCTTTCACCTAAGGGACCCTATATCGATGGGGTCGCTTGGAGCTTGGTTGTCGAGGCGATCTTCTATGCCTTTATCGCCCTGGTCATCCTGATAGCGCCGAGGTTCGGCGGATTTCAACGCAGCCTGACCCTTGCTGCCTATGGATTAGGGATTGCCAGCACCGTTTTCACGTTGTTAGTCTGGCTTGTCATCAATACTAGCCTTTTCGCCGATCAGCAGCAATTTCTGGCTTTCTTGCGCGGTTTTACTTTCGATTTGCTGTTGCTTCGACATGGCGCACTTTTCGCTGTTGGAATACTGCTATACCAGACTGTCGAACGCGGAGCCTCGCGCTATTCTTCCCTGGGGCTGGTGGTTTTCATCTCAGCAAGTGTGGTGCAGATTGCGAACAATACGCAGGCCGATCTAAACGCGCTGTGTCCTGTTCTGGCATGGCTTGCAGCGACGTGCATGATCTATCTGGGAGCGAAATATGGCGATGGGGCTGCTGGCCAAAGCCTGCGCCCGGTCATGCGCCCGATCGGCCTGATGACCTACCCCTTGTACCTTAACCATTTCGTGCTTGGTCAGGCGCTTGTTCCCTTATTTGCTCTATGGATATCTAGCAGCGCGATGCTGTTCGTTGTCCTCTTGGTGACCTTGCTGGCTAATGCCTGGCTAATCTCGCAATTTCCCGAACTTTGGATCCAAAGGTATCTTCGCAAAGTTCTTTTCAGGCAGGGCGCGCCACGGGTCGCAAAAACGGCCATGAACAAAGCCTAGCCGCGACGAGCAATCATTGGGGCTGCGTTACCAGCATGATCAGTCGTGTCACTAGGTGTTTAGTCCCAGCATGTGATGGAGTAAAATTGTCATCGTCACAGCGGAGGGATTTATGGGACAGATTTTACACGGCAGCGCCAAGACCACGCACGCCATTCGAAGTGAGCTACAGCGATCGCAAGCTTCGGTCGCGAGCCTCGCGAAGCAGTATGGCATCAACGAGAAGACCGTCCTGAAGTGGCGGCACAGGCAGTCGGTTGAAGATATGCCAATGGGCCCGAAGGAACGGCGCAGCACGGTGCTATCGCCGATGGAGGAGGCTGCGATTGTAGCTTTGCGGGTGCAGGCTCGTCTTCCGCTCGACGATGTTTATATCGCATTGAAGGACGTGATCCTGCATCTGTCGCGCTCTTCGCTGCACCGCTGTTTGCAACGGCACGGCATCTCGCGCTTGCCCAAGGCTGACCGCGAGAAGCCGAAGAAGTTCAAAAAGTATGAGATCGGCTATTTCCATATCGACATCGCCGAGTTGCGCTATGAGGGCGGCAAGGGCTTCCTGTTTGTCGCGGTAGATCGCACCAGCAAGCTGGTCTTCGCCCGCATCTATCGCCGGGCCACCAAGCTGGCTGCTGCCGCGTTCCTGCGCGTGCTGATCAAAACCGTGCCGTACAAAATCCATACCATCCTGACGGATAATGGTGTGCAGTTTATCCAGCGCGGCCAAGGCGGCGAACAAGGCTGGTTCCCACACATTTTTGGACGCGTGGCACGGGAAAACGGGATCGAGCACCGTCTCACCAAGCCCTATCATCCCTGGACCAACGGCCAGGCCGAACGCATGGTGCGAACCATCAAGGAAGCAACTGTCAAATCCTTCCACTACACCTCGATCCAGGAACTGCGCCGCCATGTCCGTGACTGGCTGACAGCCTACAACTTCGCAAAGCAGCTCAAGGCGCTCAGGTTTAAAACACCATATGAA